>NZ_QPFS01000030.1:0-41042 GCF_010906995.1 Rhodopseudomonas sp. WA056
CCGGAAGGCGAGGAACTCCTTCATACCGGCGTCGTCCTTCCACTGCTCGTCGGAGACGTCCTTCAGATACGCCGCCGAGATGACGCCCTGGGCGTTTTCATAACCCGCCGGCTTGATCACGCTGCCGACCGAGGCCGACACGTTGTTGAGGAAGTGGGTCGGCTTCCAGCCGATCTCCCCCATCTTCTTGATCGCCTGGGCGGCGAATTTCGGCGTGGTGATGTTGATGAAGACGTCCGCGCCGATCGACTTCAGCTTGACGATGTGGCTGTCGATCGTCGGCGTCGAGATCTCGTAGGCTTCCTTGATGACGATCATCGACGCGCCCTTGGCGCCGAGTCCGTCCTCGAGGCCCTTCAGATAGTCCTTGCCGTAGTCGTCGTTCTGATACAGCACCGCGATTTTCGCGTTCGGCATCTCCTTGAGGATGTACTTGGCGTAGATCTGGGTTTCGCTCTGGTAGTTAGGCTGCCAGCCCATCGTCCACGGGAAGTTCTTCGGATCGTTCCATTTGGTCGCGCCGGTGGCGACGAACAGTTGCGGCACCTTCTTGCTGTTCATGTATTTGTGGATCGCCGAATTCGGCGGTGTGCCGAGCGAATTGAAGATCAGCAGAACTTCATCGCTCTCGACCAGTTTGCGGGCCTGCTCCACCGTCTTCGGTGGCGAATAGGCGTCGTCGTAGCTGATGAAGTTGATCTTGCGCCCGTTGATGCCGCCCTTGTCGTTGATCATCTTGAAATAGGCGGCTTCGGTGCGGCCGATCACGCCGTAGGCGGAGGCCGGTCCGCTGTAGGGCATGATGTTGCCGATCTTGATCTCGGTATCGCTCACGCCGGGATCGTATTTCTTCTGCGCGAGCGCGCCGCTCGAGGCTGCGAAGCTGACGAGGAGTGCCGCGGATAGCGCAGCCGCGTGCGAACGGAGTGATGGCATTTCGAACTCCCTTTTCTTGGATGTATGATTGTTGTGTCGATTGCGGGCTCTTGCCGGCCCTTTGTCGACATTCAACACCTTCTCCGCGTCGCCAGCAAGCAGCAGCCGGCGACAGAATAGTCGCAATCGAATTGCTGCAGTGCGAAGTAACTGATTCCGAACTAATCACCCCGGTAGAACTACCGGTGGCGCTGTCGTGTCTGGTCTTGATGCGCTGCAACCGCCCGCGGCGGTTGTGGTGCGGATGCGCGAACTCCGCCCGGCCGATTCGCCGGCCGGGCAAACAAAAGCCCCCGGCAATCGCTTGCCGGGGGGCTGGTTCGGACGGAGGCCGTCCGCGACCGCGCGATCAGTTCGTTGCGGCGTCGGCCGAGATGATGTCGCCGAACAGTTCCCATTTGTCGCCCTTGAAACGCATCATCTGAAGTTGGCTGATCGGAGCGAAATCGGTCGCCGACGTGTTGATCTTGATGCCGGGCAGCAGCGTGTCCGTCTCGAAGTCCTTCAGGCTGGCGGCCTGCTTCATCAGGTTTTCGCGGGTCAGGTTGTCGCCGCACATTTCCAGCACCTTGTGCAGAGTCTGAGCGGCGCCGTAGCCGTACACCAGGTTGCCGTCCGCCTTGTTGGCGCCCGGCATGTATTTGTCGACGAAGGCGTGCCAGTTCTTGAACCTCGGATCGTTGTCCCATTGCGGATCGGTCGGATCCTTGGCGTAGTTGGCCGACAGCACACCCTGGGCGTTGTCGAAGCCGGCCGGCTGCATCACGCTGCCGACCGAGGCGGAGACGTTGGTGAGGATCTGCATCGGCTTCCAGCCGAGTTCGGCGGTCTTGCGGATGGTCTGCGCGCCGAATTTCGGGGTGGTGTAGATCAGCAGCACGTCGGGATTGAGCGACCGCAGCTTGACGATATGGCTGTCGATCGTCGGGGCCGAAATCTCGTAGGCTTCCTCGGCGATGATCATCGACGCGCCCTTGGCGCCGAACCCGTCCTTGGTGCCCTTCAGGTAGTCTTTGCCGAAATCGTCGTTCTGATAGAGAATCGCCACCTTGGCGTCGGGCTTCTCCTTCATGATGTATTTGGCGTAGATCTGCGCTTCGCTCTGGTAGGAGGGCTGCCAGCCGATCGTCCACGGGAAGCCCTTCGGATCGTTCCACTTGGTGGCGCCGGTGGCGACGAATAGTTGCGGTACCTTCTTGGCGTTGAGATATTTTTGAATAGCGGTGTTGGACGGCGTGCCGAGCGGATTGAACACCGCCAGAACTTCATCGCTTTCGACCAGCTTGCGGACCTGCTCGACGGCCTTCGGCGGCGAGTAGGCGTCGTCGTAGCTGATGAAGTTGATCTTGCGGCCGTTGATGCCGCCCTTGTCGTTGACCATCCGGAAGTAGGCTTCCTCGGTCTTGCCGATGGTGCCGTAGGCCGATGCCGGGCCCGAATAGGGGATGATATTGCCGATCTTGATCTCGGTGTCGGACGCCCCGGTGTCGTACTTCTTCTGTGCGAGGGCAGTGCCGGTGAATGCGGCGAAACTGACGGCGACGGCTGCCGAGGCGGCGAGCGCGCGCGAACGGAAGGTGGGCATTAAGAAGGCTCCTTGGGATTTTCGATTCTTCTTGTGGACTTCGAGGTCCGGAGCCGATTGAACACGTTTCTCGCGGGCGCAGCAACCAAAAGGCGGCGGTTGCAGCCGCGCTGCGGCAAGTGGCCCTATCCTGCGGCCCCGACGATGCCGTCGATGTCCGAAGCCTGTGCCGACGCGCCGCTTAGTTGCGTAGTTCGCCGCCAATCACCGGACCGAAAAGTTCCCAATGATCGCCGGAAAACCGCATCATCCGCAGTTGCTCGATCGGATGGAAGTCGTCCGCTGCGGTGTTGACGGTGATGCCGGGGAGCAGCGTGTCGGGCGCGTAGCCTTCGAGGCGGGCGGCCTGCTTCATGATGTTGGCGCGGCTGAGATCGTCGCCGGCGCGGCGCAGCACTTCGACCAGGCATTGCGCTGCGCCGTAGCCGTACACCACCGAGTTGTCGCCGCGGTCGACGTCCGGCGCGTAGGCGTCGAGGAAGGCATGGAACCTTCTCATGCCTGCGTCGTCTCGCCATTGCGGATCGGCGGCGTCCTTGTTGTAGGCGGCCGACACCAGCCCCTGCGACGCGTCGAGCCCGGCGGGGCGGAGCACCGCGGCGATCGAGGCCGACACCAGGGTCTGCACATACAGCGGATGCCAGTCCAGCGTGGCGGCGGCCCGGATACTCTGGGCGGCGAATTTCGGCGTGGTGATCGAGACGAACACGTCGGCACCGGACGCCTTCATCCGGGCAATGTGATTGTCCGCGGACGGTTCTGTGACTTCGTAGCTCTCCTCCAGCGCGATCATCGATGCTGCCCGATCGCCGAGCCCGTCCTTGAGGCCTCTGAGCATGTCGCGGCCGAGGTCGTCGTTTTGGTACAGCACCGCGATCCGGCCCTGCGGGCGGGTCGCGAGAATGTACTTGGCGTAGACCCGCCCCTCGGTCTGGTAGGGTGGCTGCCAGCCCATCGTCCAGGGAAACGCCTTGGGATCGCCGAACCGGGTGGCGCCTGTGGCGGCGAACAATTGCGGCACCTGTTTGGCGTTGAGATATTTCTGGATCGCGGCGTTCGACGGTGTGCCCATCGCGCTGAACACCAGCAGGACCTCGTCGCGCTCGACCAGCTTGCGGACCTGTTCGACCGCCTTGGCCGGGTTGTAGCCGTCGTCATAGGAGATGAATGCGATCTGGCGGCCGTTGATGCCGCCCTGATCGTTGATCATCCTGAAATACGCCTGTTCGATCCGGCCGACGATCGAATAGGCCGAAGCCGGCCCGGAATACGGCATCAGATTGCCAATTCGAATGACGGCGTTGTCGGTGCCGGCGGCGCTACCGCCGGCCAGTGCCGGTGAGGCGAGGGCGAGGGTAGCGGCGGACAAGGCCAGCAACGCGCGTCGGCGCCAGCGGCAGGGCATATTGTGGGACATCGCTCGATCGGGGTCGTGGGCGGCGCGCGGCGTGCGTGCGCCTCGATACTGCCCTGCATACGCCCGCGCCGGCCGGCGTGACACCCTCCGATCGGGCAACAGCCCCGCCGGCGACGCAGAGGCGGGCCGACGCTCGCGGCCGGCGAGAACGGCCAAAGGAGAGGCAAAGAAAAGGCCCCTCGCGATCGGGTCGCGAGGGGCCGGGAGTGGGCGGTGCGGGCGGGTTATGCCCGCCGGCCGAGTTTGTGCACCCAATTCTGCACCGTGTAGGCGATCTGCCGCGAGCCGTGCGGCAGCAGGAAGATGATCAGCACCAGGATCACGCCGAACACCGCGCCCGACAGACCCTTGGAGAACTCCTCGGCGATGTTCGGCACGAACACGATGAACGCCGCGCCGACGATCGAACCGGGCAGCCAGCCGACGCCGCCGACCACCATGCCGAGGAACAGCGCGATTGCGAGCTGGATGGTGTAGCTGTCCGGCGCGACGAACTGCACCGCGATGGCGCCGAGGCCGCCGGCGACGCCGGTGATGCCGGCAGAGATGCCGAACGCCAGGGTCTTGTAGCGCGCCACGTCCACGCCCATCGCCGAAGCGGCGATTTCGTTGTCGCGGATCGCCATCATGGCCCGGCCCGAGCGCGACTTCAGCAGGTTGACCGAGGCGACATAGATCACCATCGAGACCACCAGCACGAAGTAGTACAGCCACATATCCTGCGACATCGGCAGGCCGAACGGCGCGTCGGGCTTGGTGATCACCAGACCCTGCACGCCGCCTGTCCAATGCTCGAAATAGTGCAGCTTCAGGAGCTGCGGCATCGCGGTGGCGAGCGCGAAGGTCGCGAGCGCCAGATAGATGCCGGACAGCCGCAGCGCGGGCAGGCCGAACAGATAGCCGCAGATGAAGCAGATCGCTCCGGAGATCGGCAGCGTCAACGCGTAGTTGACGCCGAAGTTCTCCATCAGGATGGCCGAAGTGTAGGCGCCGACCGCGTAAAACGCGCTCTGGCCCAGCGAGAACTGGCCGGAACCGCCGGTCAGGATGTTGAGTGCCAGGACGGCGATGGCGTAGATCAGCACCATCGTCATCTGGAAGATGATGAAGTTCTTGGCGAACAGCGGGGCGAGACACAGCAACAGCACAACCACGACCGAAGCGGTGGTGCCGAGCGCCATGTACTTCTTCGGCGTGGTCTCGACCGGCTGTGTATCGTTGACGATTTCCTGCAGTGCGCTCATGTTCAGACTCGCTTGACGATGGTGCGGCCGAACAGGCCAGTGGGTTTCACGACGAGAACGGTGACGATCAGTGCAAGCGCGATCGGCAGCTTGAGTTCGTTACCGACACCCGGAATGTAGGTGCCGGCGAGATTCTCGAACACGCCGACCAGGAAGCCGCCGACCACCGCGCCGAACGGGCTGGACAAGCCGCCGAGCACCGCAGCCGCGAAGCCGTAGATCAGAACGCCGCCCATCATGTTGGGCTCCAGGAACACCACCGGAGCGATCAGCATGCCGGCGATCGAACCGATCGCGGCCGCCATGCCCCAGCCGAGCGCGATCATCCACGAAGTGTTGACGCCGACGAGCCGCGCGGATTCCGGCTGTGCCGCAGCCGCCCGCATCGCCAGACCGATCCGGGTGTACTGGAAGAACAGAAACAGCAGGATCAGCAGCACGATCGTCACGCCGATCATCCCGGCCTGGTGGGTCGAGATCAACTGGCTGCCGAGGAACGGCGAGGAGCCGAACGGCGAGGGGAACTGCTTGATGGTGAAGTCCCAGGTCAGGCCTGCGACCGAGTTGATGATCGCGAACAGCGCGATGAAGCCGGCGACGTGCGTCAGCACCGGCGCGTTGCCGAGCGGCTTGAACAGCGCGCGCTCGATCACGATGCCGCCTGCGAACGAGAACGCCAGCGTCAGCACGAACGCGCCCCAATACGGCACGCCCCATTGCATCAACTGCCAGGCGACGAAGGTGGAGAACATCGCCATTTCGCCCTGGGCGAAGTTGAGGTGGTCGATCGCCTGGTAGATCATCACGACGGCGAGCGCCATGCAGGCGTAGATCGCCCCGGTGGCGATGCCAGCCAGGATTTGGTTCAGAAACAGATCCATGGCGGGTCTCCTCAGTAGCCCAGATAAGATTTGCGGACGTCTTCGTTGCTGGCGATCTCCTCCGCACTGCCGGACATCACGATCCGGCCGGTCTCGATCACATACGCCTTGTCGGCGAGTTCGAGCGCGAGCTGGGCGTTCTGTTCGACCACCAGGATGGTGACCTTGTCCTCGCGGTTGATCTTGCCGAGGATCTTGAACAGATCCCGCACGATCAGCGGCGCGAGGCCGAACGAGGGTTCGTCCAGCAGCATCAGCCGCGGCCGCAGCATCAGCGCGCGGGCGACCGCGAGCATCTGCTGCTCGCCGCCGGACAGCGTGCCGGCCTGCTGGGTGTGGCGCTGCTTCAGCACCGGGAAGTGCGCGTACATCCGCTCGATGTCCGAGGCGATCGCCTTGGTGTCCTTGCGGCTGATGGCGCCGAGCTGAAGATTCTCCTCCACCGTCATGGTGGTGAAGGTGCCGCGTCCCTGCGGGACGTGGGCGATCCCGAGCTTGACGATGGACTCCGTCGAGCTCTTGTTGATGGCCTTGCCCTCGAACTCGATCGCGCCGGTCGAGCGCACCATGTTGCAGATCGCCCGCAGCGTGGTGGTCTTGCCGGCACCGTTGGCGCCGAGCAGGGTGGTGAGGCTGCCTTCGTGCAGGTCGAATTCGAGCCCGTGCAGCGCCTGGACCTGGCCGTAATAGGCGCGCAGGTCGCGAACGTTGAGCATCGCGGTCATTGTTCGTCCTTGCTCCCCAGATAGGCTTTGATCACATCCGGGTCGTTCTGCACCTGCGTCGGCGTCCCCTCGGCGAGCTTGCGGCCGAAATTGAGCGCGACCACGTAGTCGGCGGTCGACATCACCATGCCCATGTGGTGCTCGACCAGCAGCACGGTGATGCCGCGATCGTCGCGGATGCGGCGGACCAGGTCGCCGAGGATGTAGACTTCCTCATGATTGAGGCCGCCGGCGGGTTCGTCGAGCAGCAGGATCTTCGGCTCGGCGGCGAGCGCGCGCGCCAGCTCGACGCGCTTCTGGGTGCCGAACGGCAGGCCCGACACGGTGGTGTGGGCGACGCTGCGCAGTTCGAGATAGCCGAGGATGTCGTCGACGCGCTTGTTGAGCACCTTCTCGGAGCTGCGGATCCACGGCATCCGCAGCGAATCCGAAACGATGTCGCTGTTGGTGCGGCAATGCGCGCCGACGCGCACGTTGTCGATCACCGACATGTTGGGAAACAGCGCGACGTTCTGGAAGGTGCGGCCGATGCCGACTTCGGCGATGCGATGCGGCGGGCGGGTGAGAATGCTCTCGCCTTCCAGCAGGATGTCGCCCTTGCTCGGCTGATACAGCCGGGACAGGCAGTTGAACAGCGTGGTCTTGCCGGCGCCGTTCGGGCCGATCAGACCGAGGATCTGTCCCTTGTGCATGTTGAATGAAATGCCGTTCAGGGCGACGATGCCACCGAACACGACGCTGACGTCGCGCACCGCGAGAAGCGGCGACGCGGAAGACGAAACCTGAGCCTGCATCATTTGCAGCGGCCCGGCCGAGGTAGCGACCTGCTACCTGATCCCCTCGACGACACGCGCAACTTTCCCTCCTTTTGTTCTTTTGTTATCGGATTTTCTTGGTTGCGGCGCAGCTACTCCCCCGAGCGCCGCTTCGATTTTCCTTACCATCGCCACGAGGCGAGGTCCAATATCGTTGATCAGTCGCTCTTCCGTGAAACGGAATGCCGGTGCGCCGCAGTTGAACGCGTAGGTCCCGGTGCCGTCGTTCAAAGTCATCGCAACGCCTGCTGCATGGACGTCGTCTTGCCATTCGCCGACCGAAATCGCAAAGCCGCGCTTTTCCACCATTTCTTCCGAGCGCTCGATCCCTTCTTTGATGCGCGGCCACCGGCTGCCGTAGTGCTCGCGCATTTCCCTCATCAGAATCGCGCGTTCTTCATTCGGCAGTGCACACAAATACGCGCGTCCCATCGCCGTGGTGGCGATCGGAATCCGCGAACCGACGTCCAGTTGCACGCCCACGGTGAGGCTCGATCGCGCCTGGCCGACATAGATCATGCTGAGGCGATCACGCGCGCCGACCGCCACGGCACCGCCGGTCTGCTGCATCAATTCGTCGCGGAACGGCTGCGACAGATGTCGTAGCCCGAGATTGGCGACGGCCGCATAGCCGAGCGACATCGCGGCCGGTGCGAGTTGATACTTATCGAACCGGGGCACCTGCGTGAGATAGCCGAGTTTGGTCAGCGTGTAGGTCAGCCGCGAGATCGTCGGCTTGGGCAATTTGGTGCGCGCCGCCAGTTCCTGATTGCCGAGCAATCCGTCGTTAGGGCCGAACGCGCGCAGCACCTCCAGTCCGCGCGCCAGAGCGACGACGAAACTGCGGTCGGTGGCGGTTTTCTTGGCTGGACGTTTCATCCCTGCACGGCTTTTGATTTATGGACGTCGTTGACAATCGACGCTCTTCAAAATAACCCTCGATGTCAAGATGTGGAATTAATTTTCGCAGTGCGAAATCAACCAAGAAACGCAAACCCAAGGAGAACGGCATGAGCGAAGTCGTCACACGCGCAACGCAGGATCAGGTCGCGATCGTCACGGTCGACAGTCCGCCGGTCAATGCGCTCAGTGCGGCTGTTCGCCGCGGCATTCTGGAAAACGTCAACGCCGCCGTTGCCGATCCCGCCGTGCAGGCGATCGTGC
This sequence comes from Rhodopseudomonas sp. WA056, assembly GCF_010906995.1. NCBI lineage: Bacteria > Pseudomonadati > Pseudomonadota > Alphaproteobacteria > Hyphomicrobiales > Nitrobacteraceae > Rhodopseudomonas > Rhodopseudomonas sp. WA056. The sequence goes on from NZ_QPFS01000030.1 coordinate 8,768, forward strand.
TGGTGTGCGCGGGCCGCACCTTCATCGCCGGCGCCGACATCACCGAATTCGGCAAGCCGCCGCAGCCGCCGGCGCTCAACGACGTCATCGCCGCGCTGGAGAATTCGCCGAAGCCGACGATTGCGGCGATCCACGGCACCGCGCTCGGCGGCGGTCTCGAAGTCGCGCTCGGCTGCCATTTCCGCGTCGCCGTGAAGGAGGCCAAGCTCGGTCTTCCCGAGGTCAAGCTCGGCCTGTTGCCTGGTGCCGGCGGCACCCAGCGCCTGCCGCGCGCGGTCGGTCCTGAGCTCGCCGTGCAGATGATCGTCGGCGGCAGCCCGATCGGCGCTGCTGAAGCGCTCAAGCATGGTCTGGTCGAAGAGATCGTCGAGAATCTGGTCGCGGGCGCGGTCGCGTTCGCCAAGAAGGTGGTGGCCGAGAAGCGCCCGACCCGCCGGCTGCGCGACGATGATTCCAAGCTCGCTGCTGCCAAGGCCGATCGCTCGATCTTCACCAATGCGGTTGCGGCGATGACCAAGAAGGCGCGCGGCCTCGAAGCGCCGTTCGCCTGCGCCGACGCGATCGGCGCCGCGATCGATCTGCCGTTCGAAGAGGGGCTGAAGAAGGAGCGCGAGGGCTTCATGAAGCTCGTCGTGTCCGATCAGTCGAAGGCGCAGCGCTACGCGTTCTTCGCCGAGCGTGAAGCCGCCAAGGTCGACGGCGTGCCGGACGGCACCAAGCCGCGCCCGGTGTCGCGCGTGGCGATCATCGGCGCCGGCACGATGGGCGGCGGCATCGCGATGTCGTTCGCCAATGCCGGCATTCCGGTGACGCTGATCGAGACCGGCGAGGAGCAGCTCAAGCGCGGCCTCGGCATCATGCAGAAGAACTGGGAAGCCACCGCAGCACGCGGCGGCCTGCCGCCGGACGCGCCGGCCAAGCGCATGGCGCTGATCACCGGGGTGGTCGGCCTCGAGAACGTCAAGGATGCCGACCTGATCATCGAGGCGGTGTTCGAAACCATGGCGGTGAAGAAGGAAGTGTTCACCGCGATCGACGCCCACGCCAAGCCGGGCGCGGTGCTGGCGTCGAATACCTCGTATCTGTCGATCGACGACATCGCCGCGGTCACCAAGCGTCCGCAGGACGTGCTCGGCATGCACTTCTTCTCGCCGGCCAACGTGATGAAGCTGTGCGAGATCGTGCGCGGCGCCAAGACCGCGCCGGACGCGTTGCTCACCGCGGTGTCGATCGCCAAGAAGATCGCCAAGGTGCCGGTCGTGGTCGGCGTCTGCGACGGCTTCGTCGGCAATCGCATGTTGGCGGCCCGCTCCAAGCAGTCCGAGAAGCTGCTGTTCGAAGGCGCGCTGCCGCAGCAGGTCGATGCCGTCGTCACCAAGTTCGGCATGCCGATGGGCCCGTTTGCGATGGGCGATCTCGCCGGCCTCGACATCGGCTGGCGGTCGCGCAAGGACCGCGGCATCAAGTCGGAGATCGCGGACGCGCTGTGCGAAGCCGGCCGCTTCGGCCAGAAGACCGGCAAGGGCTACTACAAGTACGAAGCCGGTTCGCGCGCCCCGATGCCCGATCCGGAAGTCGAGACGCTGATCAACGACACGCTGGCCAAGCTCGGCCTCAAGCGACGCGACATCACCGACGAGGAGATCCTCGAGCGGATGGTTTACCCGATGATCAACGAGGGCGCCCGCATTCTCGAAGAGAAGATCGCTGCGCGTCCGAGCGACATCGACGTGGTCTGGCTGTACGGCTACGGCTGGCCGATCTATCGCGGCGGCCCGATGCACTACGCCGACTCGGTCGGCCTCAAGCATATCGCCGAGCGGCTGTCGGCTTACGCCAAGGCCACCAACGATCCGTCGCTGGAGCCGGCCCCGCTGCTGAAGAAGCTCGCCGACGAAGGCAAGACCTTCGCGTCGATCGGCCAGCCGTCCAAGGCTGCGGCGTGATCGTTCTCCCTCTCCCGCTTGCGGGAGAGGGCCGGGGTGAGGGCGACACGAGGGATAGGCTGTCGTCGTGGACCCCCCACCCCCTACCCCTCCCCGCAAGGGGGAGGGGAGGTACGCTCGCCTCGCTTCGGAACAATCCTTAGTTCATTCAGCAATGGTTGGTGGCATGTCCAAACCCGGCGAACAGTTCTATCCCCCTGGAATCCGCTGGGACGTGCCGATTCTGCGCGGCACGCTGGTCGATCTGCTGGCGCAGGCGGCGAAGGACTATGGCTCGCGCCCGGCGCTGGAATTCCGCGACCGGCAGATCACCTACACCAAGCTCGAAGCGATGGCCGAGACCGCCGCGTCCGCGCTGCTCGCCGCCGGCTACGACCGCAACTCCTCGGTCGCGCTGTTTCTCGGCAACACGCCGGACCATCCGATCAATTTCTTCGGCGCGCTGAAGGCCGGCGCCCGCGTGGTGCATCTGTCTCCGCTCGACGGCGAGCGGGCGCTGTCGCACAAGCTCACCGATTCCGGCGCACGGGTGCTGATCACCACCAATTCCGCGGCGCTGCTGCCGATGGCGCAGAAGTTCCTGGAGAAGGGGCTGCTCGATCGCCTGATCGTTTGCGCCGATGCGGCGTGGGGCGAGTCCGGCACGCCGCTGGCTCCACTGCCGGACGATCCGCGGGTCACCACCTACGCCGACTTCGTCAAGGACGCCCTGAAGCCGATGGCGTGGCCGACCGTCACGCCCGACGACATCGCGCTGCTGCAATACACCGGCGGCACCACCGGCCTGCCCAAGGGTGCGATGCTGACCCACGGCAATCTCACCGCGGCCGAAGCGATCTTCAGCATCTGGTGGGCGCCGAGCCGGCGCGAGGGCGTGATCGAGCGCGTGATCTGCGTGCTGCCGCTGTTCCACATCTACGCGCTCACCGTGATCCTGTTTCGCTGCCTGCGCCAGGGCGATCTGATCTCGCTGCATCAGCGCTTCGACGTCGCCTCGATCTTCCGCGACATCGAGGAGAAGCGCGCCACCTCGTTCCCCGGCGTGCCGACGATGTGGATCGCGCTCGCCAACGATCCGTCGCTGGAGAAGCGCGATCTGTCGTCGCTCGTCACTGCCGGCTCCGGCGGTGCGCCGCTGCCGGTCGAAGTCGCGCGGCTGTTCCAGCGCAAGACCGGGCTGTCGCTCAAGAGCGGCTGGGGCATGACCGAGACCTGTTCGCCCGGCACCGGCCATCCGCCGGAAGGTCCGGACAAGCCGGGGTCGATCGGGCTGATGCTGCCGGGGATCGAACTCGACGTCGTGGCGCTCGACGACACCTCGAAGGTGCTGAAACCCGGCGAGGTCGGCGAGATCCGGGTGCGCGGGCCGAACGTCACCAAGGGTTATTGGAATCGCCCTGAAGAGGCCGCCCACAGTTTCGTCGGCGACTGGTTTCTCACGGGCGACATCGGTTACATGGACCAGGATGGCTATTTCTTCCTGGTCGATCGCAAGAAGGACATGATCATCTCCGGCGGCTTCAACGTCTATCCGCAGATGATCGAGCAGGCGATCTACGAACACCCGGCGGTGCAGGAGGTGATCGTGATCGGCATACCGGACGATTACCGCGGCGAGGCTGCGAAAGCCTTCGTCAAGCTGCGCGACGGGGCGCAGCCGTTCAGCATCGACGAGCTTCGTGCCTTCCTCACCGGCAAGCTCGGCAAGCATGAGCTGCCGACCGCCGTGGAGTTTCTCGACGAACTGCCGCGCACCACGGTGGGCAAACTGTCCCGCCATGAACTGCGCAGCCAGCAGACCACCACCAAGACACAGACCAAGTAATTCGTAACAGCAACCCCGCAGGAGCCTGCATATGAACGAGGCCGTTATCGTTTCAACCGCGCGCACGCCGATCGGCAAGGCGTATCGCGGCGCTCTCAACGCAACCGAGGGCGCCACGCTGCTCGGCCACGCCATCGAGCACGCGGTGAAGCGCGCCGGCATCGACCCGAAGGAGGTCGAGGATGTGGTGATGGGTGCGGCGCTGCAGCAGGGCGCCACCGGCGGCAACATCGCCCGCAAGGCGCTGCTGCGCGCCGGCCTGCCGGTGACCACCGCCGGTACCACCATCGACCGCCAGTGCGCCTCCGGCCTGCAGGCGATCGCGCTCGCCGCCCGTTCGGTGATCTTCGACGGCGTCGAGATCGCGGTCGGCGGCGGCGGCGAGTCGATCTCGCTGGTGCAGAACGACAAGATGAACAGCTTCCACGCCGTCGATCCGGCGCTCGAAGCGATGAAGGGTGACGTCTACATGGCGATGCTCGACACCGCCGAAACCGTGGCGAAGCGTTACGGCATCTCGCGCGAGCGCCAGGACGAGTATTCGCTGGAAAGCCAGCGCCGCACCGCGGCGGCGCAGCAGGGCGGCAAGTTCAACGACGAAATCGCGCCGATCTCGACCAAGATGGGCGTGGTCGACAAGGCCACCGGAGCGGTGTCGTTCAAGGACATCACCCTGTCCCAGGACGAAGGTCCGCGGCCGGATACCTCCGCCGAAGGCCTCGCCGGCCTGAAGGCCGTGCGCGGCGAAGGCTTCACCATCACGGCCGGCAACGCCAGCCAGCTCTCCGACGGCGCCTCGGCCACGGTGATCATGAGCGACAAGACCGCGGCTGCGAAGGGCCTCAAGCCGCTCGGCATCTTCCGCGGCATGGTCTCCTACGGCTGCGAGCCGGACGAGATGGGCATCGGCCCGGTCTTCGCGGTGCCGCGCCTGCTGAAACGTCACGGGCTCAGCGTCGACGACATCGGCCTGTGGGAGCTGAACGAAGCCTTCGCAGTGCAGGTGTTGTATTGCCGCGACAAGCTCGGCATCGATCCGGAGAAGCTGAACGTCAACGGTGGCGCGATCTCGGTCGGCCATCCCTACGGCATGTCGGGCGCGCGCCTCGCCGGCCACGCGCTGATTGAAGGCCGCCGCCGCAAGGTGAAGTATGCAGTGGTCACGATGTGCGTCGGCGGCGGCATGGGCTCCGCCGGCCTGTTCGAGATCGTGCAGTAAGCCTCACGGGATTCATTCCGGGGCGGGAGCGCAGCTCGCGAACCCGGAATCCCGATGTTGCTGCGGCACCACTCAACAGCTCGAGATTCCGGGTTCGCGCTTCGCGCGCCCCGGAATGACGAATGATAGTTTCGTAGACGAATTCGACCCAAGGAGGATCCGATGGATCTGAATTTCAGCAAGGAAGAGATCGCGTTCCGCGACGAGGTGCGGCAGTTCTTCAAGGACAACGTGCCGGCCAAGACGCGGCAGAAACTGATCGAAGGCCGCCACAACACCAAGGAAGAAATGGTTGAGTGGTACCGCATCCTCAACAAGAAGGGCTGGGCGGTGACGCACTGGCCGAAGGAATACGGCGGCACCGGCTGGAGCAGCGTGCAGCACTACATCTTCAATGAGGAGCTGCAGGCCGCGCCCGCGCCGCAGCCGCTCGCCTTCGGCGTCTCGATGGTCGGCCCAGTGATCTACACCTTCGGCAGCGAGGAGCAGAAGAAGCGCTTCCTGCCGCGGATCGCCAATGTCGACGACTGGTGGTGCCAGGGCTTCTCCGAGCCGGGCTCGGGCTCCGACCTCGCGTCGCTCAAGACCAAGGCCGAGAAGAAGGGCGACAAGTGGATTATCAACGGCCAGAAGACCTGGACCACGCTGGCGCAGCACGCCGACTGGATCTTCTGCCTGTGCCGCACCGATCCGGCCGCCAAGAAGCAGGAAGGCATCTCCTTCATCCTGGTCGACATGAAGACCAAGGGCATCACCGTCCGTCCGATCCAGACCATCGACGGCAGCCACGAAGTCAACGAAGTGTTCTTCGACGACGTCGAGGTGCCGCTGGAGAATCTGGTCGGCCAGGAGAACAAGGGCTGGGACTACGCCAAGTTCCTGCTAGGCAACGAGCGCACCGGCATCGCCCGCGTCGGCATGTCGAAGGAGCGAATCCGCCGCATCAAGCAGCTCGCCGCCCAGGTTGAGTCCGGCGGCAAGCCGGTGATCGAGGATCCCAAGTTCCGCGACCGGCTCTCCGCGGTGGAGATCGAGCTGAAGGCGCTCGAGCTCACCCAGCTCCGCGTCGTCGCCGATGAAGGCAAGCACGGCAAGGGCAAGCCGAACCCGGCTTCGTCGGTGCTGAAGATCAAGGGCTCCGAGATCCAGCAGGCGACAACCGAGCTGCTGATGGAAGTGATCGGCCCATTCGCCGCGCCCTACGACGTCCACGGCGACGACGACTCGAACGAGACGATGGATTGGACCGCCCAGATCGCCCCCGGCTACTTCAACAACCGCAAGGTCTCGATCTACGGCGGCTCCAACGAGATCCTCTCCCCGCAAGCGGGGAGAGGGAGCGAGGCAACCGGATTTCTTAAGGAAGCATCACGATGGATTTTGATTTGTCGGAGGAGCAGCGCCTCCTCAAGGAAAGCGTCGAAGGACTGCTGAAGGGCTCTTACGATTTCGACAGCCGCAAGAAGTACGCCAAGGAGACCGGCGGCTGGAGCCGCGCGGTGTGGGGCAAGTTCGCCGAGCAGGGCCTACTCGGCCTGCCGTTCTCGGAAGAAGATGGCGGCTTCGGCGCCGGCGCGGTCGAGACCATGATCGTCATGGAAGCGCTCGGCCACGCGCTGGTGCTCGAACCCTATCTGCCGACCGTGGTGATCGGCGGCGGCTTCCTGCGTCGTGCCGGCTCGGCCGCGCAGAAGGCGGCGCATCTGCCCGGCATCATCGACGGCAGCAAGACCTTCGCGTTCGCCCAACTCGAAAAGAACTCGCGCTGGGATCTCGGCGACGTCTCCACCACCGCCAAGAAGAATGGCGACGGCTGGGTGATCGATGGCGAAAAGTTCGTGGTGCTGAACGGCGAAGCCGCCGACACGCTGATCGTCACCGCCCGCACCAAGGGCGGCCAGCGTGACCGCGCCGGCGTCGGCGTGTTCCTGGTGCCGGCCGACGCCAAGGGCATCACCCGCAAGGGTTATCCGACCCAGGACGGGCTTCACGCCGCCGACATCACCTTTACCGGCGTCCAGGTCGGCGCCGATGCGGCGATCGGCGATCCGGAGAACGCGCTGGAGCTGGTCGAGGCGGTGGTCGACGACGCCCGCACTGCGCTGTGCGCCGAAGCGGTCGGCCTGATGGATGAATCGCTCACCACCACGGTCGAGTACATCAAGACCCGCAAACAGTTCGGCGTGCCGATCGGCAGCTTCCAGGTGCTGCAGCATCGCGCTGCCGACATGTTCGTTGCCACCGAGCAGGCCCGCTCGATGGCGATGTTCGCCACCATGGCGGCCGAGTTCGAGGACGCCAAGGAACGCGCCGGCGCGATCGCGGCCGCGAAGGTTCAGATCGGCAAGTCCGGCAAGTTCGTCGGCCAGCAGTCGATCCAGCTCCATGGCGGCATCGGCATGACCATGGAAGCCAAGATCGGCCACTACTTCAAGCGGCTGACCATGATCGAGCAGACCTTCGGCGATACCGATTACAACCTCGCCCGCGTCAGCGCGGGTGGTGGGCTGATCTGATCTCTGCACAAGTCATTCCGGGACGCTCACGACAGTGAGCGAACCCGGAATCTCTCACCTCCGTCATTCCGGGTTCGCGAGCTTCCGCTCGCGCCCCGGAATGACGACAACAAAATACTCAGGGAGCCTCGCCATGACCGTCAATCCGTTCGATCTGTCCGGCAAGGTCGCCGTCATCACCGGATCGTCGCGCGGCATCGGGCGGGCGTCTGCGGAGCTGCTCGCCAAGCTCGGCGCCAAGGTGGTCGTATCCAGCCGCAAGGCCGATGCATGTGAAGAGGTCGCCGAGGGCATCCGCAAGGACGGCGGCGACGCGCACGTCATCGCCTGCAACATCTCGCGGAAAGCGGAAGTCGACGGGCTGATCGACGGCGCGACCGCCAAATACGGCAAGGTCGACATCCTGGTCTGCAACGCCGCGGTGAACCCGTATTACGGCCCGCTGCTCGATATCGCCGACGAGGCGTTCGACAAGATCATGGCGTCGAACGTCAAGAGCAATATCTGGCTGTGCGCCCGCGCGATTCCGCAGATGGCCGAGCGCGGCAACGGCTCGGTGGTGATCATCTCGTCGATCGGCGGCCTGCGCGGCTCCACGGTGATCGGCGCCTACGGCATCTCCAAGGCGGCCGATTTCGCGCTGTGCCGCAGCCTCGCCGGCGAATGGGGTCCGAAGGGCGTCCGCGTCAACGCGATCGCGCCGGGCCTGGTCAAGACCGACTTCGCCCGTGCGCTGTGGGAGGACGAGGCCAATCTGAAGCGCCGCACCGCCGGCACCCCGCTGCGCCGGATCGGCGAACCGCACGAAATCGCCGGAGCCGTCGCCTATCTGGGCTCGGACGCTTCGACCTTCATGACCGGCCAGACCATCGTGATCGACGGCGGGGTCACGACCGCGTCGGTGTAGGCCGTTCCATCGTCATTCCGGGGCGCTCACGAAGTGAGCGAACCCGGAATCTCTCTTCGTTGGAAACAACCTCGGGATTCCGGGTTCGCGCTGCCCGCGCCCCGGAATGACCGGTGAGGGGCAGGGTACTTAGTACACATCCTGCTGATAGCGTCCCTGCTTCTTGAGTTCGGACACGAACGCCGTCGCCTCCGCCGCTGAACGGGCGCCGTGCTGGGCGACGATGTCGACCAGTGCGCGTTCGACGTCCTTGGCCATGCGCTTGGCGTCGCCGCAGACGTAGAGGCTGGCGCCTTCGGTGAGCCAGTTCCACAGGTCGCGGCCGACTTCGCGCATCCGGTCCTGGACGTAGATCTTCTCGCCGCTGTCGCGCGACCAAGCCAGCGTCAGCCGCGTCAGCAGGCCGGCATTCTTCATCGCCTTCAGTTCGTCCTCGTAGAAGAAGTCCGACGCGGAGCGCTGATGGCCGAAGAACAGCCAGTTCTTGCCCGGCGCCTCGATCGCCTGGCGCTCGTGCAGGAATGCACGGAACGGCGCGACGCCGGTGCCGGGGCCGATCATGATGATCGGCCGGCTGGAATCGGGCGGCAGCGCGAAATTATGCGCTTTCTGTATGTAGGCACGGAGCGTGTCGCCCGGCAGCACCCGTTCGGCAAGGCCGGTGGAGCAGACGCCGAGCCGCTGCCGCTTGCCGATTTTGTAGCGCACGCAATCGACCGTCAGCGACAGCCGGCCGGGCGTGGTCTTCGGCGACGACGAAATCGAGTACAACCGCGGCTGCAGCGGATCGAGCGCTTCGATGAAGGCTTCGGGATCGGGGCGGAGGCCGGGGAATTTCTCCAGCGCGGCGAGCACGTCGAGCGTTGCGGCGTCGCCGTCGGGATCTTCGCCGCTGGCGAGCGCGCGCGCCTTCTTCCGCTTGTCGCCGCCGGTGATGTAGCTGATCAACTGAAACAGCGTGTCGGGCGCGGGCGACAGCGACACGCTGTCGAGCAGCGTCTGCCGCAGCGTCGATTGCGCAATCGGAAACTCCGCCGGCGCACCGAGCGCGTGCAGCACGGCGTCGACCAGCGCCGGATCGTTGGTCGGAAACAGCCCGACAGAATCACCGGCCTCGTAGCTCAGGCAATCCTCCAGTTCGAACTCGACGTGCCAGGTTTCCTTCTCCGAGCCCGGCTCGTTGAGCCGGCGCCGTGACAGCACTGTCGCAGTTGCCGGATTGTCTCGCGAGGTGCCGCGCGGCGGCAGCGCCGCAACTGGGGCGGCATCGGCGGCGAGGGACGGGGCGTTGTCCAGCGTCGGCGCCGCGCCGATCTGTTCGGCCAGCGCCTTCACCATCCGCGCGGTGTCCTTGCCGCCGGGGGCGCACAGGTTCAGCCGCGTCTCCTTGCCGTCGAAGATCGCGCCCGAGTAGTTGCGGCAGTCGTAGCCGCATTGGCCGCAATCCTGCTGCGCCATTGCGGCCATCAGCTTCCAGCGTAGCGGCTTGTCCTCCGCAAGCTGCATCCGTTCGCCAATCGGCAGGCTCTGATCGTGCCACGGCGCGCCGCCGTCGTCGTCTTCGGCCGCTGGCGCCGGGCCGCCGGCGAGCAATGCTGCGGCCTGATCGGGCGACAGCGCGGTGACGCCTTGCCCATCGAGCGACACCAGGCCGGCGAAGAAGCCGTTGAGCCAGGCGCGTTGCTCCTCGGAGAACGGCGCGGTCTCCGGCACCAGGAGCGGGATCGGCGGCGGCAGGTTCTGGCTCATGCCACGGTCTCCGGTGATGGTTCGGCTGCGAACAGTTGCTGTAGCGCCGCCGCATCGTGGCGGCGGGCGAAGGCGAGGAAGGTTTCGGATGGCGAGGTGCGCTGCGCGAGGTACGTCTGCAGCATCCGCTCGATCACGCGTGGTGCATCGTCCTGCTTGACGTCGCGCAGCACCTCGGTGCCGATCGCCGCGTCTGGGCCAAAGCCGCCGCCGACATGGATATGAAAGCCTTCGACGCTCTCGTCATCGGAGATCGGCACCTTGGCGCCGATCAGGCCGATATCGCTGATGAAATGCTGCGCGCAGGAGTTATGACAGCCGGTGAGGTGAATGTTGATCGGGGTGTCGAGCGCGACGCGCGGCTCGCAATGCTGCGCGATTGCTTCCGCGGTTTCCTTGGTATGCGCGGCCGCGAAGCGGCAGCCGCTGGCGCCGGTGCAGGCGACGAGGCCGGCGCGGAGCGGCGAGGCGCTGATCGCGAGGCCCAGCGCCTCGATCGCCGCGGTGGCGTCCGCCACGCGTGCATCCGCTACGCCGGAGATCAACAGGTTCTGCCACACTGTCAGCCGCAGATCGCCGTCGCCAAAATTGCGCGCGACCTCGGCGAGCCCGCGCATCTGTGCCGAGGTGAGATGGCCGGTCGCGAGCCGGACGCCGATCCAGTTCAGCCCTTTCTGCTGTTGCGGATGCACGCCGAGATGCGCCGCGCGATCCTGCGCCGGGCGCGGTGCCGCAGCTTCGGCCGGCACGCGGATCAGCGTGCGGCCGAGTGTCTCCTCGACCAGCTCCAAGTACTTGTCGAAGCCGAACGCATCGAGCACGTATTTCAGCCGCGCCTTGTTGCGGTCGGTGCGGTCGCCGTGCTCGATGAACACCCGCACAATCGCATCCGCGACCTCGGTCGCCTCGTCCGGCGCGACGATGACGCCGGTGTCGCGGGCGAAGTCCTTGTGGCCGGTGATGCCGCCGAGCGCGAGGCGAAACCACACGCCGGGCGCGACGCCGTGACCGTCCGCGATCTGCACCGCCTGGAATGCGATGTCGTTGGTGTCCTCCAGCGTCGGGATCAGTCCGCCGCCGTCGAACGCGACGTTGAACTTGCGCGGCAGCCCGAACAGCGCGCGTTCGTTGAGAATGTGGAAGTGCCAGTCGCGGGCGTAGGGCCGCGTATCGATCAGTTCTTGCGGATCGATGCCGGCGGTCGCCGAGCCGGTGACGTTGCGGATGTTGTCGGCACCGGAGCCGCGCGCCCACAGCCCGAGGCTTTCGATGCCCTGCAGCAGCTTTACGGCATTCTTCGGCGCGATCTCGCGCATCTGCAAATTGGCGCGCGTCGTGACATGCGCGTAGCCGCCCGCGAGCGTGTCGGCCAGATCGGCAAGCCCGGCCATCTGCCACGATGTCAGGATGCCATTGGGAATACGCAGGCGGCACATATAGGAGGTCTGCGCCGGTGCGACGTAAAACAGCCCGTAGTAGCGCCAGCGGAAATTGTCCGCCGGCTTCGGCGCGGCGTTGTCCTTCGCCTGCTGCCTCAGCCGGGCGTAGGCATCGAATGGGTGCTGCTCGCGCTTCCACTTCTCCGGATCGTTGAGCTTCTTGCCCGACGCGGTGACACGGTCTTGCGCCTGGAGGTGAATCGCGTCCGGGCCGCTCGGCGGTGCGGCTCCGCCGGCCGGCAGGCTGCCGCGCGCGGCGCGCGCTGCGGTGACACCGGTGGCGAAGCCTTCGAGATAGCGCTTCTGATCGATCGAGAATTCGCTGCCCATCGCCGCCTCACGCGGTCCGCACGGGGAGGGGCAGGGCGCGGATCAGCTCGGCGTGGTGTCGCCGTAAGCTGCCGCCAGCATGGTCTCGGACAGCATCGCATAGGCGTCGCGCCAGGCAGCCGCCAGCTCCGGCGTCCAGTCGGCGCCGAGCTCGCGCTCCAGCGTCCACAGCAGTGCTGCGCCGAACGGCGTGTAGTGCGCAGCGCTGACGCCGTAGGCGACGTGCAGCCGTGCCAGCCGCCCCGTGGCCGGCAGGATGGTGTCGAGGGCGGTCAGGCCGGTCACCACCACGTTCAGCGTGCTCATCAGCTTCTTGCCCTGCCGGCGCATGTCGCCGTGAAACAGCGCCCGCAGCTCCGGCGCGGTCGCGAACAGCCGCTCGTAGAACAGCGTCGCGGTCTCGTCCGAGATCGGCGTCAGCCGCGCGAAGCTCTGTTGCACCAATGCGATCGCTTGCGGCGTCATCACGATCCTTGCTTGCGATGTGGTTTCGCCGACATCCGTACACGAAGCGCTGCATCGACCAATCCCCTTTGCACGGGGCGCCTCGAACCGACGAAAAAAAGCCGCTGCCTGGTTGCTCGCGGAGCGAGGCCAGGACAGCGGCGTTGCTGTCGGAGTTTCGATGACGCCAGGACGCCCCACCGGCATCCCGCAACGATAGCTCAGCGAATTTCGTGCCAATTGCTGGCAGGAGAGGGATTTGGCCGGGTTGTCAGGTGCTTAGCGGCTCGCGTGGGGATGCGGGAGTCTGCTCGAAGCCGCCGTCCTGCGCTGCCCGGCTGAGCAGCGTGGCGATGAAATGTGCAGCGCAGCAGCTCTCAGGCAGGGCGGTGGTTCGGATAAGCGGCGCCGATCATCCGCGCCGAGATCACCGCATAGACCTTGCGCCACGATTGCTCGACGTCGTCGTCCCAGAACCCGGCGAGCTGTCGGCCGAGACTCCACAACAGTGCTTCGCCGACCGGCGCGTAGTGATCGGGGCGGACGCCATAGCGGACGTGATCGACCGCGAGTTTGCCGGCGACCGCGTACAGCCCGGTGAGATTGTCGAGGCTGCCGACCAGCACCGCCAGTGTCTGGATGAACTTGTCCTTCATCCGGGTCATGTCGCTACGGAACAGCGTCCGGCTGTCCGGCGCGATCTCGAACAGCCGGGCGTAGAACTGATCGGCCATCTCGGTCGAGCGCGGCCACATCAGATCGAACGAGGTCCGCACCCGGTGGATGTCGGCAGGACTGAAGGTCGCGAGCGGGCTCATGACTTGGTCTCGTGCGGGACTTAGCGCCGGATCGTCATCCGCGCCAAATAGCCGGCGATGTCGTCCGGATCGAACGGCGCGCCGGTGCACTCGCCGATGCCGTCGGCGGGCGCCTTCGGCGATGCAGGAGCCGTGCCGACCGCTGCGTCATACAGGTCCGGCCGGAACACCGCCTTGGCGGCGGCGAGCAGATCGGCCGACAGCGGCGCCTGTCCCCAGCGCACCATCTGGGCGTAGTTCCAGGCACCCTGCACCGGATCGGGCCGCGCCGCGGCCTCGCGCCCGACCAGCAGATAGCGGTCGGTCGCGCAGATCGTGCCGTCCGCCGCGACCTTGAGTCGCCCGTCCAGCGTGCGGCGGATCAGCTCCGGCGTCACCTCGATCCGGCCCGGCGCGGTGAGCAGGCCGCAGACCTCGTCGCGGTTGGCGACGTCCTCGATGTAGTCGGCGGCGCGGGCATGGGCGCGGATCAAGGCTTGCAGCACCTCGGGGTGTTGCGCGGCCCAGTTCGCCCGCACCGTCAGCATCTTCTCGGCGGCGCGCTGGAACAGCTCGCTGGTGAAATGCAGGATGGTGCCGATGCCGAGATCGATCGCCACCGAATTCCATGGCGCGCCGACGCAGAAGCCGTCGAGATGCTTGCTGGCCAGACTCTCGACCATGAACGGCGGCGGCAGCACCACCAGCCGCACATCCTCGTCCGGATCGACGCCGCCGGTGCCCATCCAGAACCGCAGATCGTAGTTGTGGCTGGAGAACGGGAAGGTCATGCCGAAGGTCAGCGGCTCCTGGCCCTTGGCGCGGCGCTCGGCGACGACCCGCGCCAGAGCCTTCGCCGACACCACCGGATCGGCAACGTCGCCGTCGGCCATCGCGACGATTGCGGCGTGCAGGTCCGGCGACACCGTGATGGCGTTGCCGTTGACGCCGAGGCCGAAGCCGGAAATCACCGGCACCTTGACGTGGCCGATGCCGAGGCTGGAGGCGACCGCCAACGGGGCGAGCAGATGCGCGGCGTCGAACATCCCGATATTGAACTTGTCGCGAACGTTGGCCCAGGAGATTTCGCGGACCAGCTCGACGTCGAGCCCTTCGGCGGCGCAGAAGCCTTTGTCGGCGGCGATGATCAGCGCAGCAGCGTCGACCAGCGGGATGAATCCGATGCGCAGCCGCTCGCTCATTTCAGGCGCTCCAGCTTTCCACTCGTCATGCCCGGCCTTGTGCCGGGCATCCACGCCTTGCTGACGGCAACGCGAGAAAGGCGTGGATGGCCGGGACGAGCCCGGCCATGACGCGCGGAGAGGATGGTGTTGATGGCGCGACGCATCATTTCAGCATCTCCGAAGCCGTGATCACCGACTGGGCGATCTCGGCGATCTTCTTCTTCTCGTTCATCGCGGTGGAGCGCAGCAGCACATAGGCCTGCTCCTCGGTCAGGCCCTTGGCCTTCATCAGGATGCCCTTGGCGCGGTCGATCACCTTGCGGTCCTCCAGCGCCGAGCGGGCGTTGCTCAGCTCGGTTTCCAGCTTGGCGAAGGCGTTGAAGCGCGAGATGCACAGATCGAGGATGTGCTTCATCCGCTCCTTCTTCAGCCCGTCGACGATGTAGGCGGAGACGCCGGCATCGACCGAGGCCTGGATCGAGGCGGTGTCGCTCTGGTCGACGAACATCGCGATCGGCCGCTTCACGATCCGGCTGACCTGGAACATCTGCTCCAGCATGTCGCGGCTGGGGTTCTCGAGGTCGATCAGGATCACGTCCGGATCGATCTGGTAGATCCTGGCCAACAGGTTGGTGGTGCCTTCGAGATGGGTGATGTCTGTCATTCCGGCCTCGCGCAGGCCCTCGGTGAGAATCGCGGCGCGAACCGGGTTCTCATCGACGATGACGATGCTGAGCGAGTGGTCCATCACGGGCGGCGGTACCTGCGGAAGGTGGATAGCAGCACAAACCATATCCCGGTCGGCAATTGAAGCAGATTGATTGTGCGGCGCGGGCCGCCCGAGGTTCAAACCGGACGCCGGACCCCGGCGATATTGACGGCGAAACCGCGATCGGGTGGGGTGGGGCAAAACCGCTGTCGTCATCCATCTTCCGGGGAAGAACGCTGATGCCTTTCGTCATGGCCATCGATCAGGGCACCACCTCGTCGCGGGCGATTCTGTTTCGCGCCGACATCTCGATCGCGGCTTCCGCGCAGCAGGAATTCCCGCAGCACTTCCCGGCCTCCGGCTGGGTCGAGCACGAGCCCGAGGACATCTGGGCGACGACCATCGCCACCTGCCGCGCCGCAATGGACAAGGCCGGCGCCGCCGCCGCCGATATCGCCGCGATCGGCATCACCAACCAGCGCGAGACCGTGGTGGTGTGGGATGCCGTCTCCGGCCAGGCGATCCACCGCGCCATCGTCTGGCAGGACCGCCGCACCGCGGAGTTCTGCACCCGGCTGAAGGCCGAAGGGCTGGAGCCGATGATCACCGCCAAGACCGGGCTGATCATCGATCCGTATTTCTCCGGCACCAAGGTCGCTTGGCTGCTCGACAACGTGCCCGGCGCGCGGGCCCGCGCCGAGCGCGGCGAGCTGAAATTCGGCACCGTCGATTGCTATCTGCTGTGGCGGCTGACCGGCGGCAAGGTGCACGCCACCGACGCCACCAACGCCTCGCGCACGCTGCTGTTCAACATCCACGACGGCGCCTGGGACGACGAGCTGCTCAAGCTGCTCGGCGTGCCGCGCTCGATGCTGCCGGAGGTCAAGGATTCCTCGGCGCATTTCGGCGACAGCGTGCCGGAACTGTTCGGCGGCTCGATCACCATCCGCGGCATCGCCGGCGACCAGCAGGCGGCGACCATCGGCCAGGCTTGCTTTACCCCGGGCATGATCAAGTCGACCTACGGCACCGGCTGCTTCGCGCTGCTCAACACCGGTGCGACACCGGTGAAGTCGAACAACAAGCTGCTCACCACCGTCGCCTATCAGCTCGACGGCAAGCGCACCTACGCGCTGGAAGGCTCGATCTTCGTCGCCGGCAGCGCGGTGCAGTGGCTGCGCGACGGCCTCGGCGTGATCAAGCATGCCTCCGAGACCGGGCCTCTCGCCGACAAATCGGATTCAGCGCAGAGCGTGTATCTGGTCCCGGCGTTCGTCGGCATGGGCGCGCCGTATTGGAATCCGCGCGTCCGCGGCGCGCTGTTCGGCCTGACGCGCAACACCGGCCCGGCCGAGCTCGCCCACGCCGCGCTGGAGAGCGTGTGCTACCAGACCTTCGACCTGTGGGCGGCGATGCGCGCCGATTGGCCGGACGCCGACGCGGCCACCACCGTGCTGCGCGTCGATGGCGGCATGACCGCCTCCGACTGGACCATGCAGCGCCTCGCCGATCTGCTCGACGCCCCGGTCGACCGCCCGGTGATCCAGGAAACCACCGCGCTCGGCGCCGCCTACCTCGCCGGCCTCAGTGCAGGCGTCTTCCCCGAGCCACAAAAATTCGCCGACAACTGGCGCCTCGACCACCGCTTCCGCCCCGCCATGAGCGCAGCGACGCGCGAGCGCAAATTGGCGGGCTGGGCGAGGGCGGTGAAGGGACTGCTGGCGACGGACGAGGGGGAGTAAGTGGGAGCTTCGTCGCGATGCCGACCGTGTTGCGCTGGGGACCCTACCGGGCGTTCTTCTACTCGAATGAATCCGGGGAACCTGCTCACGTGCATGTCCGCGCCGGCAACAGCGAAGCCAAGTTCTGGTTGCACGATCTCTCGATTGCGGTGAATGCGGGATTTCCCGCTCACGAGATCGGCGCTATTCTTCGTCACCTCCGCGCGCATCGTGAGTTGCTGGAAGGCAAGTGGCATGAGCACTTTGGAAATTGATGTCGGTGACATCAGACCGGTTGCGGTGGAGTTCACCGCGGACGAACTCGTCGTGACGCTCGCCGATGGCCGGCGGATCGCAACGCCGCTCGATTGGTACCCCAGCCTGCTACACGCGTCTGCGACGGCGCGCACCAATTTCGAGTTGATGCCGATGGGCATTCACTGGCCGGAGCTCGACGAAGACCTCGGCATTGCAGGTATGCTACGCGGTCGATCTGCGACACGCGCTTCACAAGCTTAGCGCAGGGGCGGACGACTGGCGCGTCATTGCCCAAGCACGCCACGTCATGACGTCCTCGCCGAGCACCGTCGGCTATTTCGCGCTTGAGCCGCACCGGCAGCCGGACGACGATTATGCTGTATTAACCCCACGGTGCCCGCGATGATCCTGATCGGCCAATACGACTCCCCCTTCGTGCGCCGCGTCGCGCTCGCGCTGCGGCTGTATGAGTTGCCGTTCGAGCACCGGCCGTGGTCGACCTTCGGCGATGCCGACAAGATTGCGCCATACAATCCGCTGCGCCGGGTGCCGACGCTGGTGCTGGACGATGGCGAGGCGCTGATCGAGAGCACCGCGATCCTGGATTATCTCGACGAACTGGTCGGGCCTGCCATGGCCATGATCGCGGAGAGCGGATCGGCGCGGCGGCAGGTGCTGAAAGTCTGCGCGCTGGCGACCGGGCTTGGCGACAAGGCGGTCAGCCTGGTCTACGAGCGGGTGCTGCGCCAGCAGCAATCCGACGTCTGGGTCGCGCGCTGCGAGGCGCAGATCGGCAGTGTGCTCGACGTGCTGGAGGCGCAACGCGCCGCGATCGCGACGCCGTTCTGGTTCGGCGACACCATCGGCCACGCCGATATCGCGGTCGCCTGCGTGCTGCGCTTCACCGGCGAGGCGCATCCGCATCTGTTCGATGCCGCGCGCCATCCCGCGCTCGCGGCCCATGCGGCGCGCTGCGAAGCCCTGCCGGCGTTTCGCGAGATCGTACAGCCGCTGATCCCGCCGACGCCGGCATAGGCGGGGGAGGAGGGCGACAGCACGTCCGGTTGCCTGATCGCGCGCGGGGTCCATGAGGCTGATCGTCGGATCAGCCTCGGCCATGCGAAGTTGCGCCGCATATTGACAATATTCCTACAAGGACTATAGTCCGTGTCGTCCTGTCCGTGAGGGGCGCTTCTCGAGGGCGCTTGGAAGCGGGACAGATCGTCGGCCGGGAGACCGGCCGGTGAGGGTTTGGCGAAGCTGCATGGTGCAGCGGCGCCGAGCCTGACGCGGCGTCCTGCGCGAGCGGCCTCGCAAGCCGATCGTCCGGGAGGCAGAAGGTCGCCGTCCGCCGCTACTATGAGCGGCTGCCCATCGCGAGGCTGGACGGGACGGAACGAGGCGGGAGAAATCCCCGTGCTCCCCGCGCCCGGAAGAACGGTCCCGACGCCAAAAGATCGCCGCTGGTGGGCGCGCCGTGACGGCGTCGCGCGATGGTTCGCAAGCCATCGCGACCAACCACCAACTTTGCGCCGCGCGGCGCGCCCCCGCCCCTCGTCGTGATGACGACGGGCGCATAGCTCGGGCTCGTTCGAGCCGCGAGATCGCGACGCCGTGGCTGTTTGACAGGCTGAATCGGAACAACGCAGTTCGAGCCGAAGCTCGCGACAAGCCTCGCGATCACGCACGCGCTCGCCCGACTTTCCACCGTCATCGCCCGGGCCATACAACGAGCCGGGCGACCCAGTATCCCAGAGCGCCCGCTGCATCGCTCGAGGCTCACTACGCGCTCTCTGCCATACTGGGTCCCCCGCCTGCGCGGGGGACGACGGCGGAGGCGGCTGATGCGGTGACGGCGGCTTGCGCAGGCGATCACGCCTGCAAGAAGGCCGCCCCGCTGTTATTTCGCCGCGACTTTCTGCTTGCGCCAGGCGAGGTGCAGCGCGCAGGTGCAACCCTGCGGATGCGAGGCCAGAGCGGCGTCGTCGGCCGACAACGCAGCATCGGCTTGCGGCGCCAGTGGCGGCATGCCGGTTTCGTCGGTGGCAACCGTGCTGCGCGCCGGAATGTAGTTCAGCACCGGAGCCAGCCAGCGTTCGGCGGTGGCGACGTCCCAGCCCTTGCGGGCGGCGTAGTCTTCGACCTGGTCGCGTTCGATCTTGCCGACGCCGAAATAGGCGCTCTGCGGATGGCTGAAATACAGTCCCGACACCGACGAGCCCGGCCACATCGCAAAGCTCTCGGTCAGCGTCACGCCGGCGGAGGCTTCGGCGTCGAGCAGCTCGAACAGCGTCGCCTTCTCGGTGTGGTCGGGCTGCGCCGGATAGCCGGGCGCGGGGCGGATGCCCTGATACTTCTCCAGGATCAGATCGTCGGCCGACAGCGTCTCGTCCGGCGCATAGCCCCAGAACTCGCGGCGGACGCGGGCGTGCATCCGCTCGGCGAAGGCTTCGGCGAGGCGATCGGCCAGCGCCTTGACCATGATCGACGAGTAGTCGTCGCGCTCGGCCTTGAACTTGTCGGCGATCACGTCCTCGCCGATGCCGGCGGTGACGACGAAGCCGCCGATATAGTCGGCGACGCCGCTCGCAACCGGCGCGATGAAGTCGCTGAGCGCGGCGTTGGCGCGGCCTTCGCGCTTGTCGAGCTGCTGGCGCAGCGTGTGCAGCGTGGCGATCGGCGAGGTGCGGGCCTCGTTCGCATAGACCAGGATGTCGTCGCCTTGCGCGTTCGCCGGCCAGAAGCCGATCGTCGCCTTGGCGGTGAACCAGTTCTCGGTGACAATGCGGTCCAGCATCTTGCGGGCATCGGCATACAGCGACCGCGCCGCTTCGCCGACCACGCTGTCCTCGAGGATCGCGGGGAAGCGTCCGGCGAGCTCCCAGGCCTGGAAGAATGGCGTCCAGTCGATGTAGTCGGCGAGCTCGGCCAGCGAATAGCTGCTGAAGCTCCGGGTGCCGATGAAGGACGGCTTCACCGGCTTGGTCGCGGCCCAGTCGATCTTGGTGGCGTTGGCGCGGGCTGAGGCCAGCGTCAGCCGCTTCTTGTCGGCCTGGGCGCGGTGATGCGCGGCCGAGATCTTGGCGTAGTCGGCACGCACCTCCGCCGCATAGGCGGCGCCCTTGTCCTTCGACAGCAGCGAAGAAGCGACGCCGACCGCACGGCTAGCGTCGTTGACGTGCACCACGCTGCCGGCGGGATAGGCCGGGTCGATCTTCACCGCGGTGTGGACGCGGCTCGTCGTCGCGCCGCCGATCAGCAGCGGAACGTCAAAGCCGTTGCGCTGCAGCTCGCCGGCGAGGAAGCTCATCTCATCGAGCGACGGCGTGATCAGCCCGGACAGGCCGATGATATCGGCGTTCTCGGACTTCGCGGTCTCGATGATCTTGGTGGCCGGCACCATCACGCCGAGGTCTATCACCTCGAAATTGTTGCACTGGAGCACGATGCCGACGATGTTCTTGCCGATGTCGTGGACGTCGCCCTTGACGGTGGCGAGCACGATCTTGCCGGCGGTGGCACGTTCGCCGGTATCGGTGCCGGCGGCGAGATTGCGCGCCTTCTCCTCTTCCATGAACGGCATCAGATAGGCGACCGCCTGCTTCATCACGCGGGCGGATTTCACCACTTGCGGCAGGAACATCTTGCCGTCGCCGAACAGGTCGCCGACCACGTTCATGCCGGCCATCAGCGGGCCTTCGATCACGTGCAGAGGACGTTCCGCTTTCGCGCGCGCTTCCTCGGTATCCAGCTCGATATATTCGGTGATGCCGTGCACCAGCGCGTGGCTGAGCCGCTGCTCGACCGGCCAGCTCCGCCAGGCGAGGTCCTGCTCCTTCACCTGCTTGCCCTGGCCGCGATATTTCTCGGCGAGCGCCAGCAGCCGCTCGGAGGCGCCGGGATCGCGGTTGAGGATGACGTCCTCGCACACCTGGCGTAGCTCGGGGTCGATGTCGTCGTAGACGATCATCTGCCCGGCATTGACGATGCCCATGTCCATGCCGGCCTTGATGGCGTGATACAGGAACACCGAGTGCATCGCCTCGCGCACCGGCTCGTTGCCGCGGAACGAGAAGGAGAGATTGGACACGCCGCCGGAGATGTGCGCGTGCGGCAGGTTCGAACGGATCCAGCGCGTCGCCTCGATGAAATCGACGCCGTAGTTGTTATGCTCTTCCAGGCCGGTGGCGATCGCGAAGATGTTGGGATCGAAGATGATGTCTTCCGGCGGGAAGCCGATGCGGTTGACGAGAATGTCGTAAGCACGGGCGCAGATCTCGGTCTTGCGCGCGTAGGTGTCGGCCTGGCCGGTCTCGTCGAACGCCATCACCACCACGGCGGCGCCGTGACGCTTGGCGATGCCCGCCTCGTGGATGAACTTGTCCTCGCCCTCTTTGAGCGAGATCGAGTTCACCACCGGCTTGCCCTGCAGGCACTTCAGCCCGGCCTCGATCACGTTGAACTTCGAGGAGTCCACCATCACCGGCACCTTGGCGATGTCCGGCTCGGCGGCGACGAGGTTGAGGAAGGTGACCATCGCGGCTTCAGAATCGAGAAGCCCTTCGTCCATGTTGACGTCGATGATCTGGGCGCCGTTCTCGACCTGATCGCGCGCCACCTGCAGCGCGGCGGCGTAGTCGCCGGCGGTGATCAGTTTGCGGAATTTCGCCGAGCCGGTGACGTTGGTGCGCTCGCCGACATTGACGAACGGGATATCCTTGGTGAGGTCGAACGGCTCGAGCCCGCTCAGCCGCAGCCGCGGTTCGATCGTCGGGATCACGCGCGGCTTGTGCGGCGCGACGGCGTCCGCAATCGCCTTGATGTGGGCCGGCGTGGTGCCGCAGCAGCCGCCGACGATGTTGACGAGGCCGGCTTCGGCGAACTCGCCGACCAGCGAGGCCATGTATTCCGGGCTCTCGTCGTATTGGCCGAATTCGTTGGGTAGGCCGGCATTGGGATAGGCGCACACCAGCGTATCGGCGACGCGGCCGATGTCGGCGATGTGGGCGCGCAGATCCTTGGCGCCGAGCGCGCAGTTGAAGCCGATGGTCAGCGGCGCCGCGTGCCGCACCGAATTCCAGAACGCCTCGGGCATCTGGCCCGACAGCAGGCGGCCGGATTTGTCGGTGATGGTGCCGGAGATCATCACCGGCACGTCGATGCCGCGGGCTTCGGTGATCTCGGCGATGGCGTACAACGCCGCCTTGGCGTTGAGCGTGTCGAAGATGGTCTCGAGCAGCAGGATATCGGCGCCGCCGTCGAGCAGGCCGTTGATCTGCTCGGCATAGGCGATGCGCAGATCATCGAACGTTACCGCGCGATAGCCGGGATTGGCGACGTCCGGCGAGATCGAGGCGGTGCGGTTGGTCGGGCCGATCGCGCCGGCGACGAAGCGCGGCTTGCCATCCTCGGCTTCGACCTTGACGGCGGCATTGCGGGCGAGGCGGGCGCCGTCGCGGCTCATCTCGTAGGCAAGGTCCGACATGTCGTAGTCGGCCTGGGCGATCGAGGTCGAGGAGAAGGTGTTGGTCGCGACGATGTCGGCACCGGCGCGCAAATACTGCGCATGGATGTCCTCGATCGCCTGCGGCTGGGTCAGGATCAAGAGGTCGTTGTTGCCGCGCAGGTCGCGGTGGAAATCCTTGAACCGCTCGCCTCGGAACGCAGCTTCGTCGAGCTGCAACTGCTGAATCATCGTCCCCATCGCGCCGTCGAGCACAAGGATGCGCTGCGCGGCGAGGGCACGAAGACGATCGGCGATCGGGCTTTTGGAAATCGACATTTGCAAATTACTCAGCGCGGCTCCCTCTCCCCGTCGGGGAGAGGGCTGGGGTGAGGGGGATCGAACGCATGCGGTCTGATCGTTCGAGCATTCGTTTCGAGTACGCCGTCGATGTTCGACAGCACGTCGTTGTTCCAGAACCGAATGACCAGATAGCCCATCGCGGAGAGTACTTCCGTCCGCGCCGCATCTTGCTCGGTCTGTTGTCCATGTTGTCCGCCGTCGAGTTCGACGACGAGCCGCGCTTCGGTGCAGCAGAAGTCGACGACAAATCGGTCGATCGGGAATTGGCGTTTGAATTTCCAGCCATCGAGCTGGCGATTGCGCAGACGCCGCCACAGCAACGTTTCAGCCTGCGTCGGCTGAGCCCGCAGGCGTCTGGCGATCGGTGTACGCGTGGTGCGGACGATCATTGGCGCCTGTGCCCCCTCACCCCAACCCTCTCCCCAAAGGGGAGAGGGGGCGGGCGGTGCGCTTGGAGAGTTCAGTTGCAAACTCACGCGGCTTGCCTTGCCGCCTGCGGCCGGAAGCCCAGCAGATGGCTGATGGCGAACACCAGGTCCGCGCGGTTCATGGTGTAGAAGTGGAAGTTGTTGACGCCGTGCTTGGCGAGCTTGTGCACCTGGCCGGCCGCGACGGTGGCAGCCACCAGCTTGCGGGTGTCGGGATCGTCGTCGAGCCCTTCGAATTGCTTGGCCAGCCAGTCCGGTACGCTGGCGCCCGCGCGGGCCGCAAAGCCGGCGGCCTGCTTGAAGTTCTGCACCGGCAGGATGCCCGGCACGATCGGGATATCGATGCCGCGGGCGCGGACGCGGTCGAGGTAGCGGAAGTACAGGTCGTTATCGAAGAAGAACTGAGTGATGGCGCGCGTCGCGCCGGCATCGACCTTGGCTTTCAGGATATCGAGGTCGGCATCGAAGCCGGTGCTCTCCGGATGCTTCTCCGGATAGGCCGACACCGTGACGTCGATGTCCGGATAGCGGCGCTTGATCGAGGCGACGAGGTCGGCCGAGCTGCGATAGCCCTGCGGATGCGGCGTGTAGGTGCCGCCGAGGCCGGTGGTCGGATCGCCGCGCAGCGCCACGATATGTCGGACGCCGATGTCGTGATACCGCGTCACCACCTCGTCGACATCGCCACACGGAGCGTCGACGCAGGTTAGATGCGCCGCCGGGGTCAGATCGGTTTCTTTCAGAATGCGCGCGATGGTGGCGTGGGTACGCTCCCGGGTGGAGCCGCCTGCCCCATAGGTGACCGAGACGAAGCTCGGATGCAGCGGCGCCAGCCGGCTGATCGCCTGCCACAAATTGCGTTCCATCTCTTCGGTCTTCGGCGGGAAGAACTCGAAAGAAATTGCCGGAAGCTGTTGCGGCAGGTCGCTCATCTGATGGTCATCCAGTTTGAAAGGGCGGTTCGGGTGTCCACAGGCACGTGCGGCTGCTCAACGATCAGGAACCTCCACGAACCGCGTTAAATTAGGCCGAACTGCTTTCGGCGGCCAGCCCACTTTGGGAGGTGGTGGCTTGGGAAGTTGCCCAAAATAGTCAATTTAGTCCGCTCTATGGGGGCGTGAGCTGTGTGATAGTGGGCAGGATATGCGGCGCGCATGCCTTAAAAATCTGCGATACGACAGATGTTTATGTGCAGTGCAGCGATCCGCGCAGAGCGGGGTCCATCAGACTCCTCCAAGCTTGCGGTCGTTCTGCCCACTCCGAGAATAGGAGGCAAGGCATCACCGAATTGCCTAGCCCATTACCTTTGCGCAGGCCTCGGTTGAGCACTAGGTTATGGACATGTTGCCGCTCTCGATCCTCGACCTGTCTGTCGTCACCACCGGCACACCACCGGCGGTCGCCCTACGCAACTCGATCGACTTGGCGCGCCACGCGGATTCGCTGGGCTATGTGCGTTACTGGCTGGCCGAGCATCACAATCTGCCATCGGTCGCCAGTCCGGCGCCCGAGATCATGATCGGACAGATCGCGGCGGTGACCGAACGCATCCGCGTCGGTTCCGGCGGCGTGATGCTTCCCAACCATGCACCGTTGATGGTGGCCGAGCGATTCAAGATGCTGGAAGCGCTGTTCCCCGGCCGGATCGATCTCGGCATCGGCCGCGCGCCGGGCACCGATCAGGCAACGATGCACGCGCTCCGCCGCCGACTCGACGGCCGCGAGGGCGACGATTTTCTGGAGCGGCTGCAGGAGCTGACCCTGTGGGAAACGCGCGGCTTTCCGCCGCGTCATCCCTACAACAGCGTCGTGGCGATGCCCGACGACACACCGTTGCCGCCGATCTGGCTGCTGGGTTCCAGCGACTACAGCTCCGAACTCGCCGCCCAGGTCGGCATGGGCTTCGCGTTCGCGCATCACTTCGCCTCGCACGACGCGGTCGAGGCGCTGACGCACTACCGCAGCAACTTCCGTCCGACCCGCTGGCGCTCGACGCCGCACGGCATTCTCGCCGTTGCCGCCGTGGTGGCCGACACCGACGAAGAGGCGGAGCGGCTGGCGAGCTCGATGGATCTCAGCCGCCTGCTGCGCGACCGCGGCCGCTACGTGCCGCTGCCGAGCGTCGAGGAAGCGCTGTCCTATTCGTACACCGAAGCCGACCGTGCCTCGATCACGCGCAATCGCTCGCGTCTGTTCGTCGGCAGTCCGGCGACGGTGCGGCAGGCGTTGCAGCCGCTGATCACCGCCAGCCGCGCCGACGAGCTGATGGTGATCACCGCGACCTACGACCACGAAGCGCGCAAGCGGAGCTATAGCTTGCTGGCCGACGCCTTCCAGCTGCCGCGCGTGGCGGCATAGTTCGGTGCTGTCGCAAAGTTCGTCATTGCGAGCGCAGCGACGTAATCCAGAGGCTCCGTGCACGGAGCTGGATTGCTTCGTCGCTACGCTTCTCGCAATGGCGCTACCCTAAGTCAGCGCTCGCTGAACGTCGCTCGGAACGGGTGTCCTGGATAGACGCCGACGATGCGGAATTCGCGGGAGAAGAACTTCAGTTCGTCGAGCGCGAAAGCGAGGTTGCGATCCTCAGGGTGGCCTTCGACGTCGGCGTAGAACTGCGTGGCGAAGAAATTGCCGTCGACCATGTAGCTTTCCAGCTTGGTCATGTTGACGCCGTTGGTGGCGAAGCCGCCGAGCGCCTTGTACAGCGCTGCCGGCAGGTTGCGGACACGGAAGACGAAAGTGGTGACGAGCTGGCCAGAGCCCTGCTGCGCCCAGCGCGGCTCGCGGGCCAGGACCACGAAGCGGGTGGTGTTGTGAGTCTCGTCTTCGATGTCCTCGGCGAGGATGTCGAGGCCGTAGATCTGCGCCGCCAGCCGCGAGGCGATCGCCGCGCAGCTCTTGTCGCCGCGCTGGGCGACGACGCGGGCCGAGCCCGCGGTGTCGCCGGCGACGATCGGCTTCAGGCCGAATTTGCGGATGATCCGCCGGCACTGGCCGAGCGCGTGGACGTGGCTTTCGACCGTCTTGATGTCTTCGAGCTTGGCGCCGCGCACCGCCACGAGCTGATGCCGGATCGGCAGAAACCATTCGCCGACGATGAACAGTTTCGAGGTCGGCAGCAGGTGATGGATGTCGGCGACGCGGCCGGCGACCGAGTTCTCGATCGGGATCATGCCGAGATCGGCTTCGCCCGAGGCGATCGCGCTCAGCGCGTCCTCGAAAGTGGCGCAAGGCATCGCCTCGGCCGGGTAGGCGTCGCTGATCGCGATGTGAGAATTGGCGCCGGGTTCGCCCTGGAATGCGATTTTCATGGTCTGGGTCATAGCGTCCTGTGTCTGGCGAGCGTTCTAGCAGCCGCAGCGGTTTTCGCCAGAGGGGCGGCTCAGCCGACCAGCACGCGCCGCGCGGTCTCGAGATCGGCCGGCGTATCGACCCCGCGCGGCACGCTGTCGACGATGCCGACGTCGATCCGCATGCCGGCCTCCAGCGCACGGAGCTGTTCGAGCTTTTCGCGACGTTCCAGCGGAGAAGGGGGCAGCGCCACGAAGCGCTCCAGGGCGGCGCGGCGGTAGCCGTACAGGCCGATGTGGTGGTAGCGCGGCCCGTCGCCCCAGGGAGCGGTGGCGCGGGTAAAGTACAGCGCCCGCAACCGGTCCGCAGCCAGCGGCGAGCCGACCACCTTGACCACGTTGGGATTGGTGGCCTCTTCGTCGGTATGGATCTCGGCCGCCAGCGTGGCGATGTCGACGGCGGGATCGGCGAGCGGCGACAGCACGGCCCCGATCTGCTCGGGCCGGATGGTCGGGAAATCGCCCTGCAGGTTGATCACGGTCTGGATCCGGCCCTCCGGATCCAGCGTCTGCAGCGCCTCGAAGATGCGGTCCGATCCGGAAGGATGATCTGCGCGGGTCATCACCACCTCGCCACCATGGGCGGTCACGGCAGCGGCGATCTCCGGGGTGTCGGTGGCCACCGCCACCCGACCGATTTCCGCCGTCTGAGCACGGCGCAGCACCTGCACCACCATCGGCAAACCGGCGATGTCGAGCAGCGGTTTGCCGGGCAGGCGCGTCGCGGCCATCCGGGCAGGAATCAGGACCAAGGTCTCGGGAGCTGTCATCGTCGGGGAATCGCATTGCCGCGAAAGCGAGGATCGCATGTCGCGAATGGTGCAACGCAACGACAGCCCGGAACTGGTATCAGGCTGCCCGATGCGGCGCGCATGAGGCGTTTATACGGGTTGCCAGCGCGGGGGCAAACCGATATCTCATCTCGACTAAAGTAGCGTTGAGAATGCCTCCGATGAACAATGCCCGCTCACGGGCCGGTTCTGAAACGCGAGCGAAAATGGATACTTTCGAACTCAACAAAATCGTCGGGGCGATCTTCGGCACCTGCCTGATCCTGTTGTTGTCGAACTTCGCCGCCCAGGCGATCTTTTCCCCGACCAAACCCGAGAAGCAGGGCTATGCAATCGCGGTGAAGGAGGCGGAGCCTGCTCCCAGCAAGGATGCCGCACCGAAGGCCGACGAGCCGATCGAGAAGCTGCTGCAAACCGCATCGGTCGACCAGGGCTCCAAAGCTGCGAGGAAGTGTGCGGCCTGCCACACCTTCGAGAAGGACGGTCCGAACCGCGTCGGCCCCAATCTTTACGGGATCGTCGGCGACCACCGCGGCGAAGGTCGCGGCGGCTTCAATTTCTCGGCGGCCATGAAGGCCAAGGGCGGCGCCTGGACGTTCGACGAACTGAACAAGTTCCTCGCGAACCCGAAGGGGTACATCCCCGGGACCGCGATGAGCTTCGCCGGCATCCCGAACGACAAGGAGCGGGCGGACCTGATCGCCTATCTCAACAAGAATTCCGACAAGCCCGAGCCGCTGCCGGCGACGGCAGAGAAGTAACGATTTTCCCAACGTTGGCGTTTGAGCGGCCGGGTTCTGCCCGGCCGTTTTGTTTGCGCGCCGGTGCGGATTAAACATCGGTAACCGGGACCTTTCGCCGCAAGTCGGCCGTGTGCGGGGTGTTATCCTCCGCCAAAATCGCCATAATCGGACGAATCCTCAGGCAGGTCCGGTCTGGCCGATCACCGCAGCGAACAGGGATTTCCGTATCGTGACGTTGACCCGACGACATCTTCTCCAGGGCGGCCTGCTGGTCGCTGCGACCCCGGCTCTCAACCTCAGCCCCGGCCTGTTCGCGGTCGGCGCGGCGCATGCCGAGGCTGCGCTGGAGGGGGCGAAGTGGCGGCACGGCCTGTCGCTGTTCGGCGACCTGAAATATCCGGCTGGGTTCGCCCGGTTCGACTATGTCGATCCGAACGCGCCCAAGGGAGGCGCGGCGCGGCAGATCGCGCTCGGCACCTTCGACAATTTCAATCTGGCGGTCGCGGGCGTGAAGGGTAACATCGCCGCCCCGGTCGGGTATCTCTACGAGACGCTGATGACCTCGTCGCTGGACGAGGTCGGCACCGTCTATGGTCTGCTCGCCGAGTCCGCCGCGCATCCCGACGATTTTTCGTGGGTCGTCTACCGATTGCGCACCGAGCCTCGCTGGCACGACGGCAAGCCGGTGACGGCCGACGACGTGGTATTTTCGTTCGAGACGCTGAAGAAATACAGCCCGCGCTACGCCTCGTACTACCGTCACGTCGTCAAGGCGGAGAAGATCGGGGAGCGGGACATCCGATTCACATTCGATGCTCCGGGCAATCGCGAACTGCCGACCATCGTCGGCGAATTGATGATCCTGCCGAAGCATTGGTGGGAAGGCACCGACGCCCAGGGGCGCAAGCGCGACGTCTCGGCGACCATGCTGGAGCCGCCGCTCGGCTCGGCGCCTTACAGGATCAAGGACTTCGTCGCCGGCCGCTCGATCGCGCTGGAGCGAGTCAAGGACTACTGGGGCGAGAAGCTGCCGGCGCGGATCGGCCAGTACAATTTCGACGAACTGCGCTTCGAGTATTTCCGCGACAACACCGTGGCGCTCGAAGCCTTCAAGGCCGACCAGGCCGACTGGATCATGGAGAACTCCGCCAAGCAGTGGGCCACTGCCTACGATTTTCCGGCGATCACCGACAAGCGCGTCGTCAAGGAGGAGTTTCCGATCAACGATTCGGGGCGGATGCAGGCCTTCGTGCTCAACACCCGCCGCGATATGTTCAAGGACGCCCGGGTGCGGCGAGCCTTCAATTATGCGTTCGATTTCGAGGAGATGAACAAGCAGCTCTTCTACGGCCAGTATACGCGGATCGCGAGCTTCTTCGAGGGCACCGAGCTCGCCTCCAGCGGCCTGCCGGAGGGGCAGGAGCTGGCGCTGCTGGAAACCGTGCGCGACAAGGTGCCGGCCGAGCTGTTCACGCAACCCTACACCAACCCGGTCGGCGGCAGTCCGGAGGCGGTTCGCGCCAATTTGCGCGAAGCCATCAGGCTGGTGAAAGAGGCCGGCTTCGACATCCAGAATCGCAAGCTGGTCGATCCGTCCGGCAAGCCGGTCGTGGTCGAGATGCTGGTACGGGATCCGTCCTCCGAGCGCATCGCGCTGTTCTACCGGCCTTCGCTGGAGCGGCTCGGCGTCACCGTCTCGATCCGGGTGGTCGATGATGCGCAGTATCAGAACCGGACTCGTGCGTTCGATTTCGACATCATCACCGACCTGTGGGGCCAGTCGCTGTCTCCCGGCAACGAGCAGCGCGACTATTGGGGATCGCAGTCGGCGGATCAGCAGGGCTCGCAGAACACGATCGGTATCAAGAACCCGGCGGTGGATGCGCTGATCGACAAGGTTATCTTCGCCAAGGATCGTCCCTCGCTGGTCGCGGCGACGCGGGCGCTCGACCGCGTCCTGCTGTGGAACTTCTACGTCGTGCCGCAATTCACCTACGGATTCATGCGCTACGCGCGGTGGGACCGCTTCGGCCACGCGCCGCTGCCTAAATATGCGCGCTCGGGATTGCCGTCGCTGTGGTGGTACGACGCCGACAGGGCCGCCAAGCTTGGCAAGCGCTCTTGAGGATCGCTCCGGGTATGGCGCCGCTCAATCGCCGCAACGTGCTCGCTCTTGGCGTCGGCGCACTTGCGGCGGCCCAGTTTCGCGCCGCCGCCGCCGCCGAGACTCTCGCTCACGGCATGTCGGCGTTCGGGGATCTGAAGTACCCCGCGGATTTCCCCCATTTCGACTACGTCAATCCCGATGCGCCGAAGGGCGGTGTGTTCTCGACCATCCCGTCGGTCCGCGCGTTCAATCAGTCGTTTCTGACCTTCAATTCGCTCAATGCCTATATCCTGAAGGGGGACGGAGCCCAGGGCATGGGCCTGACCTTCACGACCCTGATGGCGCGGGCCGGTGACGAGCCGGACGCGATGTACGGTCTCGCCGCCTCCAGGGTGGCGATCTCCGCCGACGGTCTGAGCTATCGCTTCACGATGCGACCCGAAGCGCGGTTTCACGATGGCAGTAGGTTGACCGCGCGCGATGCCGCGTTCTCGCTCAACATCCTCAAAGCCAAAGGCCATCCAGTGATCACGCAACAACTGCGTGACTTCATCGAAGCGAAGGCCGAGGACGACACCACGCTCGTGGCGACCTTCAAGCCGAAGCGTGGACGGGACGTGCCGCTGTTCGTCGCCGGCTTGCCGTTGTTCTCGGAAGCCTACTATTCCAAGCAGCGGTTCGATGAATCCACCATGGACGTGCCGCTCGGCAGCGGGCCCTACAAGGTCGGCCGGCTGGAATCGGGCCGTTACATCGAATTCGATCGGGTGCCTGATTGGTGGGGCGCCAAGCTCCCGGTCAACATCGGGACTTACAATTTCGACACCGTGCGGTTCGAATTCTATCGCGATCGCGACGTCGCCTTCGAAGGCTTCACCGGGCGGAGCTATCTCTTTCGCGAAGAGTTCACCTCGCGGATCTGGAACACCCGCTACGACTTCCCGGCGGTCCGTGACGGCCGCGTCAAGCGCGATATACTGCCGGACGAAACCCCGTCGGGCGCGCAGGGTTGGTTCATCAACACTCGCCGCGACAAGTTCAAGGACCCACGCGTGCGCGAAGCGCTCGGCTGCGCGTTCGATTTCGAGTGGACCAACAAGACGATCATGTACGGCGCCTATGCCCGCACGGTGTCGCCGTTCCAGAACTCCGACATGATGGCGGAGGGCCCACCCTCGCAGGGGGAGCTGGCGCTGCTCGAACCGTTCCGCGGCAAGGTGCCGGACGAAGTGTTCGCTGTCCCGTTCTCGCCGCCGGCGTCCGACGGCTCCGGTCAGGACCGTTCGTTGTTGCGCCGGGGGGCGCAGCTTCTCAACGAGGCGGGATTCGAGATCAAGAGCGGCAAGCGGCTGACACCATCGGGCGAACCGTTCCGTGTCGAGTTTCTCCTGGACGAGCCGGCATTTCAGCCGCACCACATGCCGTTCATCAAGAATCTCGGCACGCTGGGGATCGATGCCAGTTTGCGGCAGGTCGATCCGGTGCAGCTTCGAGCCAGACGTGACGATTTCGATTTCGATCTGGCGATCGAGCGCTACAGCTTTTCGACCGTGCCGGGCGACGCCCTCCGCAACTTCTTCTCGTCGCAGGCAGCCGCGACCAAGGGCTCCAACAATCTCGCCGGCATCGCCGATCCGGCGATCGACGCGATGATCGACGTTGTGATCGCCGCCGACAGCCGTGCCAAGCTGGTGGTCGCCGCCCGGGCGCTCGACCGGTTGATCCGCGCCGGCCGCTATTGGGTGCCGCAATGGTACTCTGCTTCGCACCGGCTGGCGTATTGGGATGTGTTCGGCCATCCGTCCAAGCTGCCGAAATATGCCGGCGTCGGCGTGCCGGAATTGTGGTGGGCGACCGATACGGCGGCCGCTGGCCGAGGGAAATAGCATGGCCGCCTATATTACCCGCCGCATCCTTCTGATGTTTCCGACGCTGCTCGGGATTCTCTTCGTGTCGTTCGTCGTGGTGCAGTTCGCGCCTGGCTCTTATCCACATCTTACGCTTCA
>NZ_QPFS01000031.1:0-40450 GCF_010906995.1 Rhodopseudomonas sp. WA056
GGGTAGCTCACCGTGGTCAAAGCCTCTTGCCACAAATGCGGTGTGGCGAACAAGCTCAAGGTACTCAAGGGCTTCACCCGAGCTGCCCACGTCTAAGGAGTGCGCGGCGAAGCAGCAGTCGACATGAGGAAGCGCTTCATCGTATATCTGCTCATAGTTCGAATTGCCATTTGAAGCGAGCATTTGCATCACGTTAGAATAACCTCAGAACGTCTCCGCGCACAGAGCTCAGCCTGTCAAAATTACATTAGGCAGAATTGTAGTGGAAGCCATTCAGCTCGACTCACATTTCGGTCCAAAGGCCGGGCTGATAGATGTGATCTTTATCCACGGCTTTTCAGGCGACGGGATGAAGACATGGACGAACTCGTCAGGCCAGTTCTGGCCGCGCTGGCTTCTAGATGAATTTGAGGGACTGGCAGTATTCAGCGTCAGATATGCTTCGAGCATTTTTTGGCGAAAACCTAACCATTCTCTTCGCGAGCTTGCCATTGCACTAATCGAAAAAATCACTAGTTCGCCACTTCGAAGAAACAATACGCCTATTGTTTTCGTCTGTCACAGCCTTGGCGGCTTGGTCATCAAGGAAATACTTAGTGTAGCAAGAGACAATGATCGTTGGAAAAATCTAATCAACAACACGAAGTTGGTTGTATTTATAGCTACACCACATTCAAGGCTCTCGTTACTGAGGTCTTTCGCCGCTGTTCCGGGGTTTTCAAAGCTGCTCTTGCTCCTAACTAAGACTGAACGTCTGGACCGATTGGGCGATGTCTATAGGGGTCTTGCTCTCTCCAAAAAGATTGAGACTGTTGTTTTCTATGAGCGCTACCCCACTAAGCTAAAATGTCACTTTAAGCTAACAATTGTGAACAATAGAGATGCGGATCCTAAGGCATCGACGGCGAATAGCATAGTTACACCGATTCCGATCGACGCCGACCACATAGATATCTGCAAGCCGAAAGAGCGCGACTATCTTCTGTTTCAGACAATACGAAATCGGATCGCAGGCCTCAGGCTGTCTCGCAATTTGACCTTATGGTCTACTAAGCCTGCTACATTAACTCAGGCCCCTACTGCGGTGTCTAGCGACGAGGGGGTGGGAGGGGCGAGCGAGCAAGCATCAAGATCTCGAATCAACCGTAGCTGGATCGTCCTTGGCGTCCTGTGCGTAGTGGGCGGGATTTTCTTCTCG
Organism: Rhodopseudomonas sp. WA056; assembly: GCF_010906995.1. NCBI lineage: Bacteria > Pseudomonadati > Pseudomonadota > Alphaproteobacteria > Hyphomicrobiales > Nitrobacteraceae > Rhodopseudomonas > Rhodopseudomonas sp. WA056. The sequence continues at coordinate 1,199 of NZ_QPFS01000031.1, forward strand.
CTGGCCTCAATGAGACGAGTTTCCAACGAATCAGACGTCGTGCCTGCGCGAGACGGTAGTATTTATTCTGAGGGCGGATTGAATGATTCGTCTCCCCCCATTGCTCCTGGTTTTGTTGAAGTCGACGATGGAGTGGCCAGGAATGATCCGCAAAGAAATCTTGAGCAGAAAGGTAGTCAGGAAGGGGTGGAGGTAGTTGCTTGGGCCCGTGCTCTGAGCTTGGATACCCTCATCGCTTACCGTTCGTACATTGATGAATTCCCGGATAGCAAACAGGCAGCGGACGCCAAATCAACGATCGAGGAGATCGACGAATTGAAATGGCTTCGTGCTCTAAGGCAAGGTTCGATTGCTGCTTACGTGGAATACTTGATTGAGGTGCCGACTGGTCGGTGGGCAGAGTCGGCGGCGCGGTCGATAGCCAGGCTGGTGAAAGCAGATGGAGGGGGGCTTCGGCGCCCGGATCGATCGGAATTGCGGACTCAGGAATCTAAGCGTGTAAAGAGGGCTGGAAGCGCTCGCAAGCGACCGAGGGCGCGCGACAACGACGACTTTGAAGTCCCCTAGAGTTTGAAATGTGTTTAGTATTAGAGATCCGGTCACTCGCTGTGACGTAGAGAGAATAGAGAATAATGAAAGGTATAGTGATGTGGAATTGTATAAGATTAGCCTACATTCTTGGCGTGTTGGGTCTTTTTGCTCTCATGTCCAGCATCGTAGACTCGTCGGTTGCGATGGCCGCTCATAAGAAGGGGCTCAGTGCTGGGGAGGCGGGTGTCACTCAGTTTGGCTCAAAAGCGTGCGGCGAAATTGGGGTGTACTCAGCGACTGGTGCAGTTCTTGTCGTTGTAGTCGGCAGTTCGGGCGCACTGAATTGCATCATTAGAATCACTAGGGCGCATATCGCTGCGTCGGATATTAGTTCTGGCTATGTATGCGTAACTCCAGACAGCGCCAAGTTTGCCGAATTTGTCCGGGAGGATGACCCTCGAGCTTTAAGCGAGCGGAATTTTCAGGCGGCACTCGCCATCGGACGAAGGAATGCAGCTCGAAATCATGCCGTCCTCAAGGTTGTATACATTACTACTTCAAGTGGTCCGCCCCATCGTGAGCCGCGATGCAGCCGGCTGGTAGGGACAAGATAAGTTCTTTCGCCCTCCTGCAATCGTTTTGCAGCAAAGTAGTTCGCGTGAACGATATGCGGGAGCCTGTCAAGCCGTTCTGACCAGCTGCGTTGCGCCTCGCTGTGCGGTAAGAGTTGGCCCGCGTCTCGCTTGGTTGATCCGTCGCCGCGAACTAACCGATCTCCGTCCTCGCGAAATCGTCGCCCTTGTATAGCAGCGGTTCGCCGCGGGTCAGCGCCAGGGCATAGGCGAAGCAGTCGCCGTAGTTCAGGCCGGCGGCGTGGCGGCCTTTGCCATAGCGGCGCCAGGCGCGGCGCGCGGCCTCCATCTGCTCGGCGTCGACCGGGACGATCTCGGCGCCGATCTTGAGCAGCCAGAGGTCGAATTCGCGGCCGCCGGCATCGCCGAGCCGGGTCTCGAGTACGATGGTCGCTTCGAGCACGGTAGCGGCGGAAATCAGGCGGACCGGATCGTCGGCGATCCGCGCTTCGAGCGCCGCGGCATCCGGCTCGTCGAGCGCGATCGCCACGATAACGGAGGTGTCGATCACCATCAGCGCGGCAAGCCTTGCTCGTCGTAGCCAAGGATCTCGTCCGCGGTCCCGTCGTCGCGGACCGGCATCGCGCGCCAGCGCTGCCGGATCGCCGCCATGTCCTCCAGCAGCTCGGCGCGGCGGGATTGTCCGCCGACCCGACGTAGCCGCTCTTCCAGCGCGCGCTTCGTCGCCTGGGTGATGGTTTCGCCGGTCGCTTGCGCGAGATTGCGCGCCAGCCGCTCGGTCTCAGGGTCCTTGATGCTCAACGCCATGGTTGGTTCCTTGGTACCTAGCTGGGCATTTTCTACCTTCACACATCCCAAAGGGGAAGTGCCTTCGTTTTCTCCTGCAACTCCTTCGCATCCACCATATCTGGGTCTGACTGAGGCGCATGGCCGCAAATGTGGCGGCGTCCTTGGCCGGCGGGGGCGGATGTGCTATGGCGCAGCCGCCGCTTCCGAACCGCTATCCCGTAACCGCTCGCATCCGATGAACCGGCTGCGACGGTGGAGACTTTTCCCATGAGCACAGCCAACCCCGCCTCCGCGCCCGACAGCTTCTTTTCCGCCTCGCTCGAGCAGGCCGATCCCGAGATCGCCGCTGCGATCCGCGGCGAACTCGGCCGCCAGCGCCACGAGGTCGAGCTGATCGCCTCCGAGAACATCGTCAGCCGCGCGGTGCTGGAAGCGCAGGGCTCGGTGATGACCAACAAATACGCCGAAGGCTATCCGGGCAACCGCTACTACGGCGGCTGCGAATTCGTCGACGTCGCCGAGAATCTCGCGATCGATCGTGCCAAGAAGCTGTTCGGCGCCAATTTCGCCAACGTCCAGCCGAACTCCGGCAGCCAGATGAACCAGGCGGTATTCCTGGCGCTGCTGCAGCCCGGCGATACCTTCATGGGCCTCGATCTCGCCGCCGGCGGCCATCTCACCCACGGCGCCCCGGTCAACATGAGCGGCAAGTGGTTCAAGCCGGTGCACTACACGGTGCGCCGCGAAGACCAGATGATCGACATGGATGCGGTCGCCAAGCTCGCCGAGGAAGCCAAGCCGAAGCTGATCATCGCCGGCGGCTCGGCCTATCCGCGCGCCTGGGACTTCAAGCGCTTCCGCGAGATCGCCGACAGTGTCGGGGCGTATTTCATGGTCGACATGGCGCACTTCGCCGGCCTCGTGGCAGGCGGCGTCCATGCCTCGCCGGTGCCGCACGCCCATGTGGTCACCACCACCACCCACAAGTCGCTGCGCGGCCCGCGCGGCGGCCTGATCCTCACCAATGACGAGGCGCTGGCCAAGAAGTTCAACTCGGCGATCTTCCCCGGCCTGCAGGGCGGCCCGCTGATGCACGTGATCGCCGCCAAGGCGGTGGCGTTCAAGGAAGCGCTGCAGCCCGACTTCAAGGTCTACGCGAAGAACGTGGTCGAAAACGCCAAGGCGCTTGCGGAAACGCTGCGTGGCGCCGGCTTCGATCTGGTCTCCGGCGGCACCGATAACCATCTGATGCTGGTCGACCTGCGGCCGAAGGGGCTGAAGGGCAACGTCTCGGAGAAGGCGCTGGTCCGCGCCGCCATCACCTGCAACAAGAACGGCGTCCCGTTCGACCCCGAGAAGCCGTTCGTGACCTCCGGCCTGCGCCTCGGCACCCCGGCGGCGACCACTCGCGGATTCGGCGTCGCCGAGTTCCAGCAGGTTGGTCACTTGATCGCTGAGGTGCTGAACGCGATTGCGCAGTCGTCCGATGGCGCCGCGCCGCTGGTGGAAGCCTCGGTGAAGCAGCGGGTGAAGGAATTGACGGATCGGTTTCCGATTTACCAGTAAACAGCCCCGTGATGGCCGGCCTTGTGCCGGCCATCCACGTCTTGACGGCGTGGCAGCGGTACGAAGACGTGGATGGCCGGGACGAGCCCGGCCATGACGAAAGGTGAGGGACCCATCCCCTCGAGGTCACTGAGGACGCGTCGCGATGCGCTGCCCGAACTGCAACAGCCTCGATACCCAGGTGAAGGATAGCCGCCCGACCGAGGATTCCTCGGTGATCCGGCGGCGGCGGGTGTGCATCGCCTGCAACTTCCGCTTCACGACCTTCGAGCGGGTGCAGCTCCGCGAGCTGATCGTGATCAAGCGCAACGGCCGCCGGGTGCCGTTCGACCGCGACAAGCTGGTGCGCTCGGTGCAGATCAGTTTGCGCAAGCGGCCGGTGGATCCGGAGCGAGTGGAGCAGATGGTATCGGCGATCGTGCGCGAGCTGGAGAGCGGCGGCGAGGCCGAGATCTCGTCGGAGATCATCGGCGAAAGCGTGATGGAGCATCTGCGCAAGCTCGACGACGTCGCCTATGTCCGGTTCGCCTCGGTGTACCGCAATTTCCGCGAGGCCAAGGATTTCGAGGCCGTGCTCGGCGAACTCTCTCACGAAGACGAGGCGAGGGCGGCGCTGGTCCGCAAATGATCTTCCGCATCCTGGAGGAGCAGATCGGCCACAAGCTCGCCGCCGAGAAGGCGGCCAAAGCCGCAGGTTACGCCGACCAGCGTTTCATGCAATTGGCGCTGGCGCTGGGCCGGCGCGGGCAGGGGCGCACCGGAACCAATCCGGCCGTCGGCGCGGTGCTGGTCAAGGACGGCGTCATTGTCGGCCGCGGCTGGACCCAGGACGGCGGCCGCCCCCATGCCGAGGTCGAGGCGCTGCGCCGCGCCGGCGAGGCGGCGCGCGGTGCCACGCTTTATGTCACGCTGGAACCCTGCTCGCATCACGGCCGCTCGCCGCCCTGCGCCGATGCGATCGTTGCCGCCGGCATTGCTCGGGTGGTGTCGGCGATCGAAGACCCCAATCCGCTGGTCGCGGGCCAGGGCCACGCGAAGCTGCGCGCCGCCGGAATCGCGGTCGAGATCGGCATCTGCGCCGATGAGGCGACCCACGACCATGCCGGCCACCTTTGCCGGATCAGCGCCCGCCGTCCGCATGTGACGCTGAAGCTGGCGGTTTCGGCCGACGGCAAGATCGCCGCCGCGGGCCACAAGCAGGTCGCGATCACCGGCGAGGCGGCGAACGCCCGGACGCATCTGCTGCGCGCCCGGTCGGATGCGGTGCTGGTCGGCATCGGCACCGTGCTGGCCGACGATCCGGAGCTGACCTGCCGGCTGCCCGGGATGGCGGCGCAGTCGCCGATCCGTGTCGTGCTCGACCGATCCTTGCGGATTCCGTCGGCCAGCAAGCTGGTGCATTCGGCCCGGACCACGTCGCTGTGGCTGATGGCCTCCGAAATCGCCGAGGCCGCCACCGCCGCGCGACTTGGTGCCGCCGGTGCCGAGGTGGTCCATGTGGCCGATTGCGCCGCCGCGCCGGGGCTGGATCTGCCGGCGGTGCTGCACGCGCTGTCGGACAAGGGCGTCACCCGGCTGCTGGTCGAAGGCGGCGCCCGCGTCGCCGCGGCGTTCGTCACGCAGCGGCGCGCCGACGAAATCCGGCTGTGGCGCAGCGAGACGACGATCGGGCCCGACGGGGTCGACGCGCTGGCGGGGCTGCCGCTCGCCGCGATCACCGATTCACCGCATTGGCGCGTTCGCAGCAGCGAGCGCGTCGGCTCCGACACACTCACCATTTATGATCCCAACTAGAAGGTCTTCCATGTTTACCGGCATCGTCACCGACATCGGCGAGATCGAGACCGTCAGGCCGGTCGCGCAGGGGCAGTTGCACCGGCTGCGGATTCGCTGCGCCTATGACCAGTCGACCATCGTCGACGGCGCCTCGATCGCCAGCAACGGCATCTGCATGACAGTGGTCGGCTCAGGCACCGAAGGCGGCAGGACCTGGTACGAAGTCGACGCCGGCGCCGAGACGCTGGCCAAGACCACGGCGAAAGCCTGGTCCGCCGGCACCCGGCTCAACCTGGAGCGCGCGCTGAAGATTGGCGACGAGCTCGGCGGCCACATCGTCACCGGCCATGTCGACGGCATTGCCAAGGTGGTGGCGCGCGAGGAGCTGCCCGACATGGCGCGCTTCACCCTGGAGGCTAGCCGCGAACTGGCGCGGTTCATTGCGCCGAAGGGCTCGGTGACGCTCGACGGCACCTCGCTGACGGTGAACACGGTCGAGGACACCAAATTCACGGTGCTGATCATCCCGCACACGCTGTCGGCGACCATCTTGGGCGGGTGGCAGGTCGACAGCGAGGTCAATATCGAGGTCGACCTGATGGCGCGCTATGCGGCGCGGCTCAGCGAGATGAAATAGGCGGCAGACACGGACGAGGACGTCATACGCGGGCTTGGCTTTGCGCCGGCCTCCGCCTACAACCCGCAGGCCCTCATGGTGAGGAGGCGCGAAGCGCCGTCTCGAACCATGAGCTTCGCGGCGCTCATCCTTCGAGACGCGGCCAATGGGCCGCTCCTCAGGATGAGGCCCGTACTGGCCGAGATGCAGACAACCGACCGAAGAAGAAGCGACACATGGCAGACGCGCGGCGCGCACCCCTGAAAGACCAGACCGACGTTTCGGGCGCGCGCGTCCTGATCGTCGAGGCGCGGTTCTATGACGACATCCAGGACGCGCTGCTGGAAGGCGCAGTCGCCGAGCTGAACGCTGCCGGCGCCACCCACGACGTGCTCACCGTGCCCGGCGCGCTGGAAATCCCCGCTGCGGTCGCGATCGCGATCGATGCCGCCGAGGCCGCCGGCAAGCCCTACGACGCGGCGATCGCGCTCGGTTGCGTGGTGCGCGGCGAGACCATCCATTTCGAGATCGTGTCGATGGAGTCGGCCCGTGCGCTGATGGACCTCAGCGGCGCGCGAAAGTTTCCGCTCGGCAACGGCATCATCACCGTCAACACCGACGAGCAGGCCTGGGCGCGGGCGAAGCCGGGCGACCTCAACAAGGGCGGTGACGCCGCGCGCGCCGCGCTGGCGATGCTGCGGATCAAACGCCGGTTGGCGAAGGCTTGATGCCGATGGCCGAGATCAACAAACCCGCGTTCAAGAAGCCCGATCTTAAAAAGATGACGCCGAAAGGCGAGCGCAAGGCCAACCGGCGCGGCGCGGCGCGGCTCGCCGCGGTGCAGGCGCTGTACCAGATGGACATCGGCGGCGCCGGCATCAACGAGACCTTCGCCGAGTTCGAGAGCTTCTGGATCGGCAACGAGGTCGAGGGCGAGCAGTATCTCCCCGCGGAGGCCGCTTTCTTCCGCGACATCGTCTCGGGGGTGGTGCGCGAGCAAAAGCAGATCGATCCGCTGATCGACGATCTGCTCGCCAAGGGCTGGCCGCTGGCGCGGATCGATGCGATCCTGCGCGCGGTGATGCGGGCAGGGGCCTATGAGCTCGAACACCGCAAGGACATCCCGGCGCGCGTGGTCGTGTCCGAATATGTCGACGTCGCCCACGCCTTCGTCGAGAAGGACGAGACCGGCATGGTCAATGCCGTGCTCGACCAGATCGCCCGCCAGTTCCGCGAGGACGAGTTTACGCGCTGAGCGCGGGACGCCGCAACAATGGCGGACTAACCTTGCCCCGCGTGCGGGGAGAGGTCGGATCGCATCGCGAGATGCGATCCGGGTGAGGGGGCGCCTCCGCGAGGCCGAGAGTCAATGCTCGAGGCACCCTCACCCCAGCCCTCTCCCGCAAGCGGGAGAGGGAGCGCGCCGTGCCTTGGGTAACGTAGGTGCAATGACGGCGAGGTTCTTGCTTCGATGCCCTCCGGTGAAGACGATCTGATCGCACGCTACTTCAAGCCGCTGGCGACCGATCCCGGCGCGCGGGGGCTGGTCGACGACGCCGCCGTGCTGGCGGCGTCCGCAAGCGATCTGGTGCTGACCACCGACGCGATCGTCGAGGGCGTGCACTATCTTCCCGACGATCCGCCCGCCGCGATCGCCCGCAAGGCGCTGCGGGTCAATCTCTCCGACCTGGCCGCCAAGGGCGCAGAGCCGGCCGGCTTCCTGCTGACACTGGCGCTGCGCCAGGCCGATGAGCGTTTCCTCGCCCCGTTCGCCGCCGCGCTCGGCGAGGATGCCGCGACGTTCCGCTGCCCGCTGCTCGGCGGCGACACGGTGTCGACCCCGGGGCCGATGATGATTTCCGTGACCGCGTTCGGCCGGGTGCCCCCGGGCCGGATGGTGCTGCGCGACGCGCTGCGGCCCGGCGACGCCATTGTGGTCACCGGCACGATCGGCGACGCCGCGCTCGGGCTCGATCTGCTGCAGGGCCGGGCGACGGCGGCCAGCGATGCCGGCCGTGCCTTCCTGATCGATCGCTACCGGGTGCCGCAGCCGCGCTCGGCGCTGGCGCCGGCCGTGCGCGATCATGCCGGGGCGGCGATGGACGTCTCCGACGGACTCGCCGGCGATCTCGCCAAGATGTGCGCCGCCTCTGGCGTCACCGCGACTCTCGACGCCACCGCAGTGCCGTTGTCGGATGCTGCACGTGCGATCATCGGAACCGATGAGTCGAAGCTGGCGCGATTACTCAGCGGCGGCGATGATTACGAACTGCTTTGCGGCATTGCACAATCCAGGCTTGATCAGTTTCTTGCTGCAGCGCAGCGGGACGGTGTCCGGGTGAGCGTGATCGGCGTCGCCGAAGCCGGAACCACGCCGCCGCGCTGGCTCGGCGCAAACGCCCGCGAAATCCCGCTGAAGACGCTCTCTTTCAGTCACTTCTGACACTTAGTTCCAGGTATTCCGGCGCCAGGAAGGCCGATGGAATTGCCCGAAGGTGAGCGGAAAAGCCCAGCTTAGTCCCTTCGCAGCGATTGCGGAGCACCTGTGATTTTGGCAAGGTCCGCCGCGATTTGAGGCTGCCCCGCAAAAGAGGGCACGCCATCTTGTTGCGCGCCCGCGCCGCTCCCGCAGCGCAGGCACGGGGGTGAAACTCGGGACTGAGGCAATCAGGTATGACAGCTCTATGGGTGATCGTGCTCTGCGGAGCGCTATCGATCGTATACGCCATCTGGGCGACCTCGTCGGTGCTCGCTGCCGACCAGGGCAACGCGCGGATGCAGGAAATCGCGGGCGCGGTGCGTGAAGGCGCGCAGGCCTATCTGAAGCGGCAGTACATGACCATCGCCATCGTCGGCGTGGTGATCTTCGCAGCTCTCGCTTACTTCCTCGGCGTGCTCGTGGCGATCGGCTTCGCGGTCGGTGCGATCCTGTCGGGCGCCGCCGGCTTCATCGGCATGAACGTGTCGGTGCGCGCCAACGTCCGCACCGCGCAGGCGGCCACCACCTCGCTTGCCGGCGGCCTCGAGCTCGCCTTCAAGGCGGGCGCGATCACCGGCCTTCTGGTTGCCGGCCTCGCGCTGCTCGGCGTCACCCTGTATTTCATCTACCTGATCCAGTTCGCCGGCCTCGGTCCGCGTGACCGCACCGTGATCGACGCGCTGGTCGCGCTCGGCTTCGGCGCCTCGCTGATTTCGATCTTCGCCCGTCTCGGCGGCGGCATCTTCACCAAGGGTGCGGACGTCGGCGGCGACCTCGTCGGCAAGGTCGAAGCCGGTATTCCGGAGGACGACCCGCGCAACCCGGCGACGATCGCCGACAACGTCGGCGACAACGTCGGCGACTGCGCCGGCATGGCCGCCGACCTGTTCGAGACCTATGCGGTGACCGCGGTCGCCACCATGGTGCTGGCCGCGATCTTCTTCGGCGCCGCTCCGCCGGAGCAGCTCCAGAACGTGATGACGCTGCCGCTCGCCATCGGTGGCATCTGCATCCTGACCTCGATCGCCGGCACCTTCTTCGTCAAGCTCGGCGCTTCCCAGTCGATCATGGGTGCCCTGTACAAGGGCCTGATCGCCACCGGCGTGCTGTCGCTGGTCGGCGTCGGCGCCGCAATCTGGTGGCTGGTCGGCTTCGGCCCGCTGCCGGGCGTCAGCTTCACCGGCATGTCGCTGTTCCTGTGCGGCGTCGTCGGCCTCGCGGTCACCGGCCTGATCATCTGGATCACCGAATACTACACCGGCACCGACTTCCGCCCGGTGAAGTCGATCGCCCAGGCCTCGGTCACCGGCCACGGTACCAACGTGATCCAGGGTCTCGCCATCTCGATGGAAGCGACCGCGCTGCCCGCGATCGTGATCATCGCCGGCATCCTGATCACCTACAGCCTTGCCGGCCTGTTCGGCATCGCGATCGCCACCACCACCATGCTGGCGCTGGCCGGCATGATCGTCGCGCTCGACGCCTTCGGCCCGGTCACCGACAACGCCGGCGGCATCGCCGAAATGGCCGGCCTGCCGAAGGAAGTGCGCAAGTCGACCGACGCGCTCGACGCGGTCGGCAACACCACCAAGGCGGTCACCAAGGGCTACGCGATCGGCTCCGCCGGTCTCGGCGCGCTGGTGCTGTTCGCAGCCTACAATGAAGACCTCAAGTTCTTCATTGCGCAGAAGTCGCCGTACTTCGTCGGCGTCGCTCCGGACTTCTCGCTGAACAACCCGTACGTCGTGGTCGGCCTGCTGTTCGGCGGCCTGCTGCCGTACCTGTTCGGCGCGATGGGCATGACCGCGGTCGGCCGCGCCGCCGGCGCGATCGTCGAGGAAGTGCGTCGCCAGTTCCGCGAAAAGCCCGGCATCATGAAGGGCACCGACAAGCCGGACTACGGCAAGGCGGTCGACCTGCTGACCAAGGCGGCGATCAAGGAAATGATCATCCCGTCGCTGCTGCCGGTGCTGTCGCCGATCTTCGTCTACTTCGCGATCTACGCGATCGCGGGCGGCGGCGTGGCCGGCAAGTCGGCGGCATTCTCGGCGGTCGGCGCGATGCTGCTCGGCGTGATCGTCACCGGCCTGTTCGTCGCGATCTCGATGACCTCGGGCGGCGGCGCCTGGGACAACGCCAAGAAGTACATCGAGGACGGCCACCACGGCGGCAAGGGCTCCGATGCCCATAAGGCCGCGGTGACCGGCGACACCGTCGGCGATCCCTACAAGGACACCGCGGGTCCGGCCGTGAACCCGATGATCAAGATCACCAACATCGTCGCCCTGCTGCTGCTGGCGGTCCTGGCGCACTAAGCGGCAGGAGAGGTTGGACCGACATCAGGCCCCGCGGCGCGAGCCGCGGGGCTTTTGCTTGCGGGAACGTCGTAGGATGGATTTCGCTGCGCTCGACCCATCTACAAACGCCGCGTGTCTGCTACATCAAGCAGCGGCCGACACAACAACAGGAGCCGCCATGTCGCTGTCATCCGCCAAGAACTACGCGCTGCGCGCCGCCAAGTCGCAGGACCAGAAGGAGGCCGCCGAATTGCTGTCGAAGGCGATTCTCGAGCTGGCGAGTTCGATCGAGGCGACCGACGCCAAGATCAAGAAGATCAACAAGGACAAATCATAGGCGTAGGATCGGCCGGGTCCGGCTGGGAGCTCGGTGCATGGCGATCGACACGGCGCTGGAAGCCAACGGCCTGCGCTTTGCGGTCGACATCGCGGGGCAGGGCGACACCGTCGCGCTGCTGCTGCACGGCTTTCCGGAAGCGCGGCAGTCGTGGCACCGGCAGATCCCTTTCCTGGCGGAACTCGGCTGGCGAGTGGCGGCGCCGGACTTGCGCGGCTATGGCGGCTCGGCTCGGCCGAGCGGCAAGGCCGCTTACACGATCGAGCATCTGACCGACGACATCGCGGCACTGTTCGCTGCGCTCGGCGGCAAGCGCCGTATCCTGATCGGCCACGATTGGGGCGGGGTGATCGCCTGGCAGGTCGCGCTGCGCAGCAAGGTGCATCTCGACGGGCTGGTCATTCTCAACGCGCCGCATCCCGACGCGTTCGCCCGCGAGCTGCGCCGCGGCTGGACCCAGCGCCGCCGCTCCTGGTACGTCGCCTTCTTCCAATTGCCGTGGCTGCCGGAATGGCTGCTGACGCGAAAGGGCGGCGCACCGCTGGTGAAGATGTTCAGGAGCCACAGCCACAAGATCCCGGCCGAACAGCTCGAGATTTATCGCCGCAACATCCTACAGCCGGGCGCGGCCACTGCGATGCTGAACTACTATCGCGCCAACTTCTCCGGCCTTGCCGGCGGCGCCGGCAGCAATCCGGTGATCACCGTGCCGACGCTGATGATCTGGGGCAACAACGACCTCGCGCTCGACATCAAGCTGACGGAGGGCAACGAGATGTTCGTCGAAGATTTCACCCTGCGCAAGCTGCCGCGGGCCTCGCATTGGGTGCAGCAGGACGCACCCGACGAGGTCAATGCGACGATCGCCGAGTGGGCACGGGGCAAGGGGCTGGCGTAGCCGGCACTGCGCTGCTGAGATGGGTTTCGCTCACGCTCAACCCATCCTACGAGGGCTCAGGTAGGATGGGTTGAGCGCAAGCGAAACCCATCAAACCTATCGACACCATTGCATTGACGCGCCTCCGCCTCAGCGGAAGCTGATCAGCCGGAACAGCGGCGCCAGATAGCTCATCTCCTGGCCGGAGGTCGGCGTGGTGCGGCTGATGAAGTCGAAGATCTTGCCGTCCTGCAGGCCGTAATTGGCGATACGGCGGACCTGGCGGTTCTTGTCGAAATAGATCGCGATCACGCGCTGGTCGATCACCTTCTGCGGCATGAACGCGACCGCACGCTCGGTGCGCTGGGAGATGTAGTAGAACACCTCGCCGTCCAGTGTCGCGACGGTCGACGGCGTGCCCATCACCAGCAGCACCTGATCCTGGCTGGCGCCGATCGGGATCTGCTCCAGCGCACCGTTGGGCAGAATGTAGCCTTTCTGGAATTGCTCCGACGTGCAGGCCCCCATGCCGGCGCCGACCAAAGTCAGCGCCACGGCCAGGCCGAGGCTGCGCGGCAGCGAAAAACGGCTTCGCGGCGCGTCGGCGCGCCTGCTTCGGTCGATCGAAATACTCATCCGGGAGTTGGCCTCATCCCCTTGCATCGCGCAGGGCGTTGACGTACCGGGCAGGAACTCGGAAAGCAATCCCGAAAGGCCCGCACGGGCCCGGACCTGGAACCCGCGATGATCTGGCCGTTCAATCTGCTCCGTCCGCCCCGGACGCCGCCGCGCGGCACCATTGAAGCGATCTATGGCACGATCGTGACGCAATCGCGCCTGCCGGCCTTTTATCAGGAATTCGGCGTCGCCGACACGGTCAACGGCCGATTCGAGATGCTGGTGGTGCATCTGTGGCTGGTGCTGCGGCGGATTCGCAGCATCCAGGACGCGTCGCCGTTCGCCCAGGCGCTGTTCGACTATTTCTGCAGCGACCTCGACGCCAACCTGCGCGAGCTTGGGGTCGGCGATCTGTCGGTGCCGAAGCGGATGCAGGCGTTCGGCGAGGCGTTCTACGGCCGCTCGGCGGCGTATGATCTGGCGCTCACCGAAGGCCGCGAAGACCTCGAGCTGGCGCTGAACCGGAACGTTCTCGACGGCGCCGACATTGAAAATGCACGGAAGCTGGCGGTCTATGTCGGGCAGGTGATCGCGGCGCTCGACGCCGTGCCGCCGGCCAAGCTGCGCAGCGGCGAATTGCCGTTTCCGCAGCCGACTGCGTAAGACAAAGGACGCTGGACGATGGCGAGCGAAGACAATCCGTGGAGCGTGCCGGTCGTGGTGCTGCAGATTCCGGAGACCGGGCTGCATCGCGACATCGCGGCGACCGCACCTCAGTGCGAGGCGATCAGCGCGCTCGGCGGCCTGCGCGGCGTCGCCGAGGCGACTGCGTCTTTTGATCTGAAGCCGTTCGCCGACGGCCGCGTTCAGGTCACCGGCCGGGTGCGCGCCAAGGTCACCCAGACCTGCGTGGTGACGCTCGATCCGGTCGACAACCTCGTCGACGAGGCGGTCGATCTCACCTTCCTGCCGCCGGAGCAAATTCGCGAAATGGCCGATTCGGTCGATGACGACGGCGAGCCCGATCCGGGCGATCCGCCGGAGGCGATCGAGCGCGGCTTGATCGATATCGGCCGTGTCGCGACCGACGCGCTGTTTCTCGGGCTCGACCCCTATCCGCGCAAGCCAGACGCGGTGTTCGAGCCGATCGTCGACCGCGACGATCCCGATATGAACCCGTTCGCGGCGCTGAAAGCGCTGCAACTGCCGACCGGCACCGCGGCCCCGCGCAAGCCGAAACGCTGACCCCGCGGCGGCTGCCAGGCGCGCCACGGCCGTGCCGGAGCGCTGCCGAAAGACGCCCGCCGACACGCTACGAAATGCGACTTAAATCTGCCCGATCAAGATGTTGTATCGGGGCGGAGAACGGCTATTGTCCGGCCGCATCGGTGTGCAGCGCTGCACGCTTTATCACCGCCCCCGATGGGGCTTTTTTTGAGTCCGCGGCCAAGCGCTTCAAGGTCGCAGGCGATCAGGCTTCCGGAACGCCCATGCCTCAGAAAGTTCGAATCGCGCTCGACGCAATGGGGGGCGATTTCGGCCCCTCCGTCGTGATCCCCGGCGCGGCGATCTCCCTCGGCCGGCATCCGGACGTCGAATTCCTCCTCTACGGCGATGCCAAGCTGATCGAGAAGGAGCTTGCCGCGCATCCGGCGCTGCGCAAGGCGTCGCGGGTGATTCACACCGACGTCGCGGTGGCGATGCACGACAAGCCGAGCGTGGCGCTGCGCCGCGGCCGCTACAAATCGTCGATGTGGCAGGCGATCGATGCGGTGAAGAAGGCCGAGGCCGACGTCACGGTGTCGGCCGGCAACACCGGCGCACTGATGGCGATGGCGCGATTCTGTCTGCGAACGCTGCCCGGGATCGATCGTCCGGCGATCGCCGCCACCTGGCCGACGATGCGCGGCGATTCGGTGGTGCTCGATCTCGGCGCCTCGATCGGCGGCGACGCACACCACCTCAAGGCGCTGGCGGTGATGGGCGCGGCGATGGCCAGCGTGCTGTTCGATCTCGAGCGACCGACGGTCGGCCTGCTCAACATCGGGGTCGAGGAAATCAAGGGCGGCGAAGAGATCCGCGAAGCCGCCGAGCTGTTGCGCGCGATGGATTCGCAACGGTTCGAATTCATCGGCTTCGTCGAGGGCGACGGTATCGGCAAGGGCGCCGCCGACGTGATCGTGTCGGAAGGCTTCGCCGGCAATATCGCGCTGAAAGCGGCGGAGGGCACCGCTCGCCAGCTCGCCGAATATCTTCGCGCCGCGATGTCCCGGACCTGGCGGTCGAAGATCGGCTATCTGTTCGCGCGCGACGCTTTCAAGGCGCTCAAGGACAAGATGGACCCCAACAAGTCCAACGGCGGCGTCTTCCTCGGCCTCAACGGAATCGTGGTCAAGAGCCACGGCGGAACCAATGCCGAGGGCTTTGCCTATGCGGTCGATGTTGGCTATGACATGGTCCGCTACGATCTCCTGACCAAGATCAATCAAACGCTCAATCGTGATGCCGGCGCGTTGGTCGCGACGCCGGGTGTCCAGGAGGCTGTCTCGTGACGGTGATTCGTTCGGTCGTACTGGGCTGCGGCGCTTACTTGCCGGAGCGGGTTCTCACCAACGAAGAGCTGGCCCGGACCGTCGACACCTCGGACGAATGGATCGTCCAGCGCACCGGAATTCGCGAGCGCCATATCGCCGCCGACGGCGAATTCACCTCGCATCTGGCCACCAAAGCCGCCCAGGCGGCGCTCGACAATGCCGGCCTGACCGCCGATCAGATCGACCTGATCGTGCTGGCGACCTCGACCCCTGACCACACCTTCCCGGCGACCGCGGTGCAGGTGCAGGCCGCGCTCGGCATGACCCACGGCGTCGCCTTCGACCTGCAGGCGGTGTGCTCCGGCTTCGTGTTCGCGGTCGCCACTGCGGACAATTACCTGCGGGCCGGCTCGGCCAAGCGAGCGCTGGTGATCGGCGCCGAGACCTTCTCCCGCATCCTCGATTGGAATGATCGCGGCACTTGCGTGCTGTTCGGCGACGGCGCCGGCGCGATCGTGCTCGAAGCGCAGGAAGGCTGGGGCACTTCCGCCGACCGCGGCGTGCTAACCACGCATCTGCGCTCGGACGGCCGTCACAAACACAAGCTGTATGTCGACGGCGGCCCGTCGAGCACCCAGACCGTCGGCCATCTTCGGATGGAAGGACGCGAGGTGTTCAAGCACGCGGTCGGCATGATCACCGGGGTGATCGTCGACGCGTTCAACGCTTCCGGCACCAGTGCCGACAATGTCGACTGGTTCGTGCCCCATCAGGCCAACAAGCGCATCATCGACGCCTCGGCCCAGAAGCTGCATATCGCGCCCGAGAAGGTGGTGATGACGGTCGACCGTCACGGCAACACCTCGGCGGCATCGATCCCGCTGGCATTGTGCACTGCAGTCCAGGACGGCCGTATCCAGAAGGGCCATTTGGTTTTGCTCGAAGCGATGGGCGGCGGCTTCACCTGGGGCGCCGCGCTGCTCCGCTGGTAGTCGGACGCGTAAGATTTTAGCAGCATTTCCATGACGTTCGGTGCTAACTTTGAGACGCTTTAGGACGCGGCGCTGTTGACCGCCGATTGTTAACCTCTTAATTTCAGCGCAGATTTTCTTTCGCCGTGAGGTGGGGCAGGCGATGGCCGGACGAACAGTCACACGTGTCGATCTATGCGAGGCGGTCTACCAGAAGGTCGGACTGTCGCGCACCGAGTCGTCGGCATTCGTCGAACTGGTGTTGAAGGAAATCACCGACTGCCTGGAGCGGGGCGAGACGGTGAAGCTGTCGTCGTTCGGATCGTTCCTGGTGCGGCAGAAGGGGGAGCGTGTCGGGCGCAACCCGAAGACCGGCACCGAGGTGCCGATCTCGCCGCGGCGGGTGATGGTGTTCAAGCCGTCGGCGATCCTCAAGCAGCGCATCAACGCCAATGGCGCTGTGCCTGCGTCGACTACAGAATCTGACGAAAATACCGCGCAAACCGCCTCCGGCGGCTGACGGGGAGCTGGCCCTTGGACAAGGCGCCCGACGCATTCCGCACCATCAGCGAGGTCGCAGCCGAGCTCGACATTCCGCAGCACGTACTACGGTTCTGGGAGACACGGTTCAGCCAGATCAAGCCGATGAAGCGGTCGGGCGGCCGGCGCTACTACCGGCCCGACGACGTCGATCTGCTCAAGGGCATCCGCCGGCTGCTGTACGGCGAGGGGTACACCATCCGCGGGGTGCAGCGGATCCTCAAAGAGCACGGCATCAAGTCGGTGCAGCGGCTGGCTGACGCCGAGGTTCACGCCAGCTTCGGCGCGGTCGAGGCGGCGATCACCAGGTCCGTCGCGGAAGACGAAGAGTTCGAGCCGGTCCCTGGCGGAATCGACGCCGATGACGACGATTACGACGGTGAGGACGAGGGGCTCGATCTGCACGCCGCAATGGCCGAGCCGGACCGTCGCGCCGCGCCATCACCCGCGCCGCGCCGCCACGTTGAGGCGGAACCGCGCCACGCGCCGCGGTTCGATGATCACGAGGACGACGGTCACGACGACGATTTCGCCGTCGAGCCGGCTTCCGTCATGGCTGCTCCCGGCCGCGCGCCACGGTTCGATCTGCCGCCGCTGGAGTTTCCCGCCGCCAAGCTGCCGCCGGCGCCGCCTCCGGTCGATCTGGCTCCGCTCCGCACCGTACTCAGCGACCTGATCGCATGCCGCGAACTGCTCGACGCCGCGATCAAGGATGGCCGAGGGCAGGCGGATAGTCTTGAGCAATAGTCTCAAGAAACGCCTTTAAGCGTAGACAAACCCGGTGTTTTCGTCGTGGCCGGGCAAGTCCCGGCCATCCACGATCGGGCTTCTCGGCGAACACTGAGCCTTTTTGTTGTCAGCCAAGACGCGGATGCCCGAGACATGCCATGCATCAGGCTGTGCAACTGCTGGCGGCCAACACGGCCGGCGGTGGCTGGGCCGCGGATGGGATCGGATCAACGGGCCAGCCCCGCATTCTAGGCCAAACACGTCTCGAATTGATCCTCCGCAGCTTGCGCGAACGCGCGATCGCCGCTACAGCATCAGGGCCGAAACGGCATCGGAGCGTGGCGCAGCCCGGTTAGCGCACTAGTCTGGGAGACTAGGGGTCGAAGGTTCAAATCCTTTCGCTCCGACCATTCGCAGCGATTGCTGCGCGTTGATCAGTGGTTCGATCGCCCCTTTAGAGCAGTGTTTGACAGATCTGACCGGCTATCTCGGTTCGCGACGAGTGGCGGAGTCGTGACGGCCGCAGACGCTGTTAGCATTCTTCCGCATCCTTCCGTGCTTCATTGAAATGTCATAACCTCGTTGCATCGCGACAAGCGAGGATTCGACAATGCGACTGCGTGTGCGAAAGGCGGCCCATTTTCTCGAAAGGTCCGGGCTGGCGCTGGCCGGCGCGGCGTGCGGCACCTTTGTTGGCGCTCATGTCGGCACCAGCTTCGCGGCGCTGACCACCATCGGATTCCTGCTGGCGATGATCGCGCTCGGCGCGGTGGGCTTCTATCTCGGCATCGACATTCCGCCGCTGTCGT
This sequence comes from Rhodopseudomonas sp. WA056, assembly GCF_010906995.1. Lineage (NCBI taxonomy): Bacteria > Pseudomonadati > Pseudomonadota > Alphaproteobacteria > Hyphomicrobiales > Nitrobacteraceae > Rhodopseudomonas > Rhodopseudomonas sp. WA056. The sequence goes on from NZ_QPFS01000031.1 coordinate 19,261, forward strand.
TCCACGAACCGGACGAGCAGCCGCGCGGACGCGGCAAGATCGACGCCGCCGAGTTTCTCAGCGCGTTCGGCACCTTTCTGGCGACGCTGGCGGCGTTCGTATCGGTGACCGCCGTGGTGCTGCGGCTCAATCTGCATTCCAGCCTGAGCTGGCTGATCCTGGCCGGCTGGCTTGGCGGCGTCACCATGCAGATCTTCGCCGGCGCGATCGCCCGGCTGCGGCGGCGTCACAGCCATTGATCCATCCGGACCGGGTGAACCAAAACGAAAGCCGCCCCGGAGGGCGGCTTTCCAGTATCGTGGCGAGTTCTGCTTGGCCTGGCCCGGCGCGCGCGGGCAGGCTCCGCAGCGGGATTACTTGCGCCCCAGCACGCCGGCGACCGACTGCGGCAGCGGAATCTTGGCGACGAGCTGCGGTGCGAACACGACTGCCGCGATCGCCAGCGCGATCAGCACCGGCAGGAATTCGAACGACGACACCTCGACCACGATCCAGATCGCGACGATCAGCGCGGCGAGTTCAGCGGCGAAATACATCAGCACCGTGGTGAAGCCGGGCTTGGGTGCTTTGGTCAGCGGCGGCGCGATGAAGGCGACGAACACCGAAAACACCAGAAGCGCAGCCAGCAACAGGAACAGAAAGGCCGCGGTCTGAAGTGTGGCTGCCAGCATCAAGGGTCTCCTCGGATCGACTGAATCTGGCTGCAAGACTAGGGCAATTCGCCGAATCGCAAAAGCGCGCCGCTTGTCCGGAACGCGCCTGACGACGAATGCCGGCCTCACCGCTGCGCCGTTGACGCCGCGGACTCGCGCCGGCGGGTCCGCGCGGCTAAGCTGGCCGCCAAGCCGTGCAGCAAGCGCGGCACCGATAGATCGATAGGGAGTTCGCTCATGGACGCCGTTGCGCCGGTCCGTTTCGACCTTGCCGCGCTGGTCGACGATCTCAACGCGCTGCTGCGGCTGAAGACCACAGTGATCGGGATGAAGCTGTTCAGAACCGTCGCCGAGATGGAGGCGGTGCCGAAGATCCGGCGGCCGAACGCGATCCACACCACCGACCAGATCGTCAGCATGGCTTCGCGGCTCGGCTGGACCGTCGGGATCACCGCTGCCGATCTGGTCGGAGAACAATGCCGCGCGGTGATCGGCCTCGCACCGCAGGACGACCAATGGCTCGCCGGGCGCTCCTATGTCGGCGTGTGGCATGCGACACAGGAAGACGCCAGCGCGCGCCAGCACGCGCTCGACGTGGTGCCGTTCGGCCATCACCAGGCGATGGCGGTCTCGCCGCTGGCGAGCGGCCGGCTCGATCCGCCGGACATCTGCCTCGTCTATGCGACGCCCGGTCAGATGATCATCCTGATCAACGGCCTGCAATATGCCGGCTACAAGAAGTTCGAATGGAGCGTGGTCGGCGAGACCGCCTGCGCGGATTCCTGGGGCAGGGCGCTGAAGACCGGCGAGCCGAGCCTGTCGCTGCCGTGCTTCGCGGAGCGCCGATACGGCGGCGTGCCGGACGAAGAGATGCTGATGGCACTCAGCCCGTCGTATCTTTCCAAGGCGATCGAGGGCATGAAGCAGCTCGGCAGGAATGGCCTGCGCTACCCGATCGCGCCCTACGGGATCCAGGCCGATGTCCGGGCCGGGATGGGCGTCTCGTATGGGAATAAGTAACAACCACTCAACTCGTCATTCCGGGGCGCGAGCGGAAGCTCGCGAACCCGGAATCTCGACGTGGTGAGGCAGGACGTTTCAAAAATCTTCGGGATTCCGGGTTCGCCGCTGCGCGGCGCCCCGGAATGACGGTGTGGGGAGCGCGCTGAAACGAGCGCCTCAGTACGCGTTCTCGCCCTTGAGCAGGGCCCACGGCGTTTTCAGCAGGATGTAGAGGTCGAACAGCACCGACCAGTTCTCGATGTAGTACAGGTCGAACTCGACGCGCTTCTGAATTTTTTCTTCGTTGTCGATCTCGCCGCGCCAGCCGTTGATCTGGGCCCAGCCGGTGATGCCGGGCTTGACGCGGTGGCGTGCGAAGTAGCCGTCGACGGCTTCGTCGAACAGGCGGCTTTGCAGCTTGCCCTGCACCGCATGTGGGCGCGGGCCGACCAGCGACAGATTGCCCTTGAACACCACATTGATCAGTTGCGGCAGCTCGTCGAGACTGGTGCGGCGGATGAAACGGCCGACGCGGGTCACGCGCGGATCGTTGCGGGTGACGACCTTGGAGGCGGTCGGGTCGGCCTGGTGGTGATACATCGACCGAAACTTGAGTACGTCGATGCGCTCGTTGTTGAAGCCGAACCGCTTCTGCCGGAACAGCACCGGACCGGGGCTGTCGAGCTTGATCGCCAGCGCCACCAGCGCCATCACGGGCGCGGCGGCGATCAGGATCAGACCGCCGACGACCCGGTCGAATACCTGCTTTATCACCTGATCCCAATCGGTGATCGGCGCTTCGAAGACATCGAGCGTCGGCACCTTGCCGAGATAGGAATAGGCGCGCGGACGGAACCTGAGCTTGTTGGTGTGCGCGGACAAGCGGATGTCGACCGGCAGCACCCACAGCTTCTTCAGCATGTCGAGGATGCGGGTCTCTGCCGAGATCGGCAACGCGAACAGCACCAGATCGACGCGAGTGCGGCGGGCGAATTCGGGGATGTCGTCGACCTTGCCGAGTTTCGGCACGCCGGCGCAAGTGGGAAGCGAACGGGAGTCGTTGCGGTCGTCGAACACGCCGAGGATGCGAATGTCGGAAGCGTCCGCCTGGTCGGCCCTCAGTGCCTCGATCAGCTTGCTGCCGTTGGCGTCGGCACCGACGATCACGGTGCGGCGGTCGAGTCTGCCTTCGCGCGCCCAGCGACGGACCAGCCCGCGCACCGCAAGCCGCTCGGCGATCAGCGCTGCGAGACCGGCGAAATAGAACGAGGCGAGCCACAGCCGCGACACTTCGCCGCCGAGTTTGGCGAAGAACGATGCGCCGATGAAGAGCAAGAAGACGAACGACCAGGCCGAGAGCAGCCGCGTCATCTGTTGCAGGGTGCCCCGAAAAAGCTGCACCGCGTAAAGGTCGGCGGCCTGGAACACGATGATCGAGGTCATCGTGGTGCCGAGAATGGCGCCGATGTATTCCCAGACGAAGCCTTCTCGGCGCACGAGGATGGCGAAATACAGAGCGATGCCGACCAGCGCGATCACCAGGAAATCGGCGAGCCGCACCGAGCCGGCGATCACGATCGGCGAATAGGCCGGGCGCACCTTTTGATTGGCCACCGCGAGGGCGGCCGGCGACAACCGCTTGCGGCGTTCCACCCGCGGCGCGCCGTCGCCGGAGGCGGCGACCGCGGATCCCGTCGCAGCAGCGCTGATCATCGAACGGGCGCTGATCGGCTCCATTGGTTCATTTCCGTCACTTGCGCCGGCACCACCGATCGGTCGTCCGACGAACTCCCCCGAGTCCCGGCCTTAACGGAAAAGTCGCAAGAAACGGTTAGCGCGATCACCCAAGCTCAGCGCTTCGCCAGCGCCGCGCGGTAGCCCGCGAGCACGCCTTCGACCATCGCCTTCTGCGAGAAATGCAGGAAGATCCGTTCGCGCAGCCGGCGCGCCCGCTCGCGGGCGGCGGGCTGATCGTCGAGCGCCGCGGCGATCGTGGCGGCCATCGCCGCCGGATCGCTCGGGGCGAACAGCGCATCACGATGTTCCGGGCCGAAGATTTCGGGAATGCCGCCGACGTCGGCGGCGATCATCGGCACGCCTGCGGCGGCCGCCTCGATCACCACATAGGGCATCGAATCGCCGCGCGACGGCACCACCAGCAGCCGGCCTTGGCCGAAGCCGTGGCGCGCCTTGACGTGGCCGATGAAGCGCACCGCTGTGCCGAGGCCGAGCCGCGCCACCTGCGCCTTCAGAGCTTCGGTTTCTTCGCCGTCACCACCGAGCGTCAGCGTCACCGCGCGGCCCTCGGCGCGCAATCGCGCGATAGCGTCGATCAACAGATCGGCGCCTTTGATGTGGCGGAACTCGCCGACGTAGCAGACGTCGGTGGCGTCGGCGGCGAGCGTGATCGGATCGAATTCGCCGGCGGTGACACCGTTGAACACACATCTCACCATGGCTTCGGGCTTGCCGATCATCCGCTCGTAGGTGGCGCGTGCGAATTCGCTTTCGAACAGGAAAAGCTCGGTGCGGTTCATCGAGAGCCGCTCGAGCCGGCTGTAGAGCTGGCCCTCGAGCGTCGAGGTCGGGTAGTGCAGCGAGCCGCCGTGCGGGGTGTAGACCCGGATCGAGCCGGACGGCCTCGGCACCACGCGCATGAACACTCCGGCCTTGGCACCGTGGCCATGCAGCACGTCGGGCTTCAACGCGGCGATCAGACGACTGAAACGCACCCACACCATCAAATCGGTGATGCTCGGTTCGCGCCGGATCGGCATTCGATACACGCCGAGCTTCATTCGTGGCGCGATCTCCGCGAGCGCAGCCACTGCGCGGTCACCGCCGGTGAGGTTGTCGGTGATCAACGCGACCTGATGGCCGCGCTCCGCCTGGCCGTTGGCAAGGTCGAGGATGTGGCGGAAGATGCCTCCCACCGGGGCGCGCACCGCATGGACGATTCGCAACGGGAGGTCAGGAGCAGCCGCGCTCATCGGGCCTCCGCCGCGCGCGGCACGCCGCAGCGACAGTCGCGACGGCGCGCGGCGGGAAGCGAGGCGATCAAAGCGGGGGCGCGAGACATGAGGAGGATCCGGAAAGGCCGACGCGATTAACGGCCTTCGTAGTTAACGAAGCGTGTCCGTGTGCATTCGGTCAACATGGATGAGGAGCGTGCATCCGTCGAGATTAACCGCACGGCAACCTTAATGGTTTGTAGTCGGTTCCGCACTGACGGTCGGTCGCGTCACGTAGGAGTATGCAATGCGGATCGCGTTTTGGCGCCGGAACAACGACGACAAGGCGAAGGCTTCGGTCGCGACTCGCGAAGCATCGGCCGCAGCCGTCGCCCCGGCATCGCGACCCGACGCTGCGCCCGATATGCCCGCGGTGCCCAAGCCCGCGATCCGGCAGGCGATCTTCAAACGGTCTCCGACCCGCAATCCGGCGCTCGACAAGCCGGCGCCGCTGCCGCCGGACGGCGATATCGACGTCCGGCTGATCGGGCAGGCGCTCGCCCGCAAGAAGCACCTGATCATCGCGCCGACCCTGCTGGCGCTGGTGGTGTCTCTGGCGATCGTCAACCTGATCACCCCGCGCTACAAATCCGAGGCCCGCATCCTGATCGACGGTCGCGAGAACAGCTTCCTGCGTCCGACCGGCGAGCGTGACGATCAGCGCAGCGGGCCGGATCCGGAAGCGGTGGCCAGCCAGGTCCAGCTTCTGCTGTCACGCGAACTGGCGCTCGACATCATCAAGAAGAACAAGCTCGCCGAGCGCCCCGAATTCGATCCGGTGCTGAAGGGCATCAACCCGCTGAAGTCGTTGCTGGCGCTGATCGGCATCGGCCGCGATCCGTTCGCGATGACTCCGGAAGAACGTGTCCTGAACGCGTATTACGAGCGGCTGACCGCCTACGCGGTCGATAAGTCGCGGGTGATGGTGGTGGAATTCCAGTCGCAAGACCCGGAACTTGCGGCGCGCGTCGCCAATTCGATCGCCGACGGCTATCTGGTGCTGCAGCAGAACGCGCGCCAGGCCCAGGCCAGGGCGGCGGGGCAGTGGTTGTCCGGCGAAATCGAATCGCTGCGCCGAAAGGTGTCGGAGGCCGAGGACAAGGTCGAGGAGTTCCGCTCCAAGTCGAGTCTGTTCATCGGCACCAACAATACCTCGCTGTCCAATCAGCAACTCGGTGACATCAACGCCCAGCTCGCCAATGCCCGGGCCTTGAAATCCGACGCGGAGGCCAAGGCGCGGCTGATCAAGGAAATGTTGAAGAACGGCGGTCCGATCGAGGCGTCGGAAGTGCTGAACTCCGAATTGATCCGCCGGCTGTCGGAGCAACGCGTCACGCTGCGGGCCCAGCTCGCCGAACAAAGCTCGACGCTGCTCGGAGGCCATCCGCGGATCAAGGAGCTGAAGGCGCAGCTTTCCGATCTCGACCAGCAATTGCGCGACGAGGCGGTGAAGCTGTCGCGCTCGTTCGAGAACGACGCGCGGATCGCCAGCAGCCGGGTGGAGAACCTGTCGGCGAGTCTCGACCAGTTGAAGAAGCTGGCGTCGGCGAGCAACGGCCAGGACGTGCAGCTCCGCGCACTGGAGCGTGAGGCCAAGGCGCAGCGCGATCTGCTTGAATCCTATCTGGCGAAGTATCGCGAGGCGACGACGCGCGAGAGTCTCGACCGGACGCCGTCCGACAGCCGCATCATTTCGCGCGCGATCGTCTCCAACACGCCGGACTATCCGAAGAAGTTCCCGATCGTGCTGATCGCGACGCTGGCGACGCTGCTGCTGACCTCAGGCGGCATCGCGGCCGGTGAACTGCTGCGGATGACCCAGCCGCGACCGCGCAACGCTGCTGTCCCTGTGCTGGACGATCCCAGGCCGGCACCGCAGCCTGCTGCCGTTGCGGCTCCGAAGGCTGCACCGACTGAACCCCTCTCGCAGACTGAGACAGTCGCGGCGGCGCCTCCCATCGAGTCCGCGCCGGTCGCAGTGCCCCAAACCGCAATTCCGGCACCTGCGCCGTCCGACGAAATCGAGGCGCTGGTCGCGCGGTTGCAGAGCGTCGGGGAGGGCGGCCGCAAGCTCACCGTGCTCGGCACCGGCGCGACCGATTCCGTCACCACCACCGCGCTGGTGCTGGCGCGCCGGCTGGCGCGTGACGCCAAAGTGGTGCTGATCGACCTGTCCGAATCCTCCGCAATGCTGAAAGCCGCATCGAGTGATCCGTCGGCGCCGGGGCTCGCCGAGCTGATGCTCGGCGAAGCGGCTTTCGGTCAGATCATCACCCGCGATCGGTCGTCCTCGCTGCAACTGGTCAGCGCCGGCAAGCCGGGATTCGATCGCCGGCTGCTCCATCTGCCGCGTTTGTCGCTGGCGATCGACGCGCTGATGCGGGTGTACGACCACGTGCTGCTGGACGCCGGCACCGCGTCGGATCTGCCGGCCGAGCTGTTGACGTCGCTGGCCCAGGCGGTCGTGGTGCCGGCGCCGACCATGTCCGGCGAGGCCCGCGCCAGGATGGCCGAGCAGCTCGTCGCGGTCGGTTTCTCGGAAGTGACGATGCTGCGCGCGGTCGAGCCGACCGACCCGGTGGAGCCGGGGCAGCGGTCCGCTGCCGCATAACTCGGAGATCGGGTCCGAGAGCAACGCCCGGGGAGCGTCCCGGACCTTGGCGCCTGCGATCGTTCGGTGACGTCGCGCTTCAGCGCGGCAGCGTCGCGCGCAGGCGCTGCACCATGCGCATCAGGGCAGGGCTGTGCTTTACCGCGTGCTTGCCGCGCCCCAACGCCGCCAGAGCTGGCGCGGCGATCCGGCCGCGTCCGGTCAAGGCGACGAAGCTGTCGAAGATCGGATCGAGATCCTTGCAGAACAGCTTCTTGTAGTCGTCCGAGCCGATGCCGAGATCGATCCGGCGATAGCCAAGCGCCGCATAGTGATCGACGATGTGACGCATCAGGATCAGGCCGGGGCTGTAGCGTGCCGCTTCAGACAGCGTGTAGGTGTTGAACATCATCGAGTAGCGACTGCCGTCGTCGACACCCGCATACATCGCGATCATCTCGGCGTCGGATTCGAGCGCATGAATCTCGATCGCCCGGCCGCCGCCGGCGAGCTCAGCGGCGCAGGCCTGTCGGATGAAATCGGCGACACCCGGTTCGGCGAAAACGTTCGGCAGATTCTGCGCCGCCATCCGAACCGGCTTGATCCGGAAGAACGCCTCGAGCAGCCGGTCGATGTCGGCCTGGGTGCGGGCCTGGCCGTAGCGATAGCCGGGCAGATCCTGCAGCTTGCGCTCCTTGCCCTTGAGCCTGCGGCGGAACGAGTTGCTGATCAGGTCGTTCGCCGCGGCCCCGACCGGCAGCAGCAGCACCGGGCAATCGTTGACCGAAGCCTGGTGCGACAGTTGCGCCAGCGGATTGGGCAGATCGTTCCAGCGCAGCGGCTGCTGCTGCAGAGCCAGCACGTCGGCGCCGCCAGCCCTCCGCAGGCCATCGAGCAGCGCCTCCAGATCGGACACGTCGGCGCTGAGCGCGAAATCACGTCGCCATAACGGCATGTTGAAGGTCGCGTGCTTGCCGCCGAGAAAACTCGCCACGCGGACACCAAACTTGTGTTCGACACCGAGCGGCATCAGCAGCAGCGGCTGATCCTCCGCATCCCGCGCGATCACGACAAACGGCTCGATGCGCTCGGCGTTTCCGACATGGCGCAGCCAGGCGCTCAGGAAATCGAACCGCTGGTATGGCGATGAGTATTGGCCAGTCTGCTCGAGCATGCGCCAGACCGGCTCGGCGGCCGCGAGGTCGCGAACGACCTCGACGCGGGCGATCCGGCTCCGCAATACAGCCGCGCGATCGGCGGTCCGGGCTTCAGTCAGCACGGCCATCATCGTCATCCGGCAGTCCAATGAGAGTAAACAGAGTGCGATACGAGCACGTGCGGACCTTTACAAACAAATCTCAACAAAGCGTAATGACTCTTCACCAAACTGGTGGCGATCGCTAGGCCGCGAGGGAATAGCCTTGTCGAACAACGGCTGGTGGACGGCGTCACGACTGCAATTCACGTATTTCAGCGGTCTGGCGCTGGCCTCGGAATGGAACGGCCGTGGCGCCGGGGTGATCCTGCGGTTCGACCGGGTCCGACCGGCGCGGCGCGACCGGTTTCAGCCGCTGCGCGCCCGCGAGGTCACGCCGCAGTTTCTCGACGGGTTGCTGCGCGCGCTGACGCGGTGGAATTGCCCGGTGATCTCGATCGACGAGGCGTGCGCCCGGAGCGCGCGCGGCGGATCGCCGGGGCGTTTCGTCTGCCTGACGTTCGACGGTGGCTCGCGCGACATTGCCACCTACGCCTATCCAATCCTGGCGCGGCACGGCGTGCCGTTCACGGTGTATCTGCCGACCGCGTTTCCCGACGGGGTCGGCGAAGCCTGGTGGTTGGCGCTCGAGCAAGTGATCGCGCGTAGCGATCGGCTCGCACTACTGATCGATCATAGCGAGCGTCGGTTCGACACTGCGCGCCATTGCGACAAGGTGCAGGTGTTTCACTTTCTCGCAAGCTGGCTGCGCACGATGGCACCCGCAGCGCTGACCGCGGCGATCCAGGATCTGTGCAAGCGCTATTCGGTGGATCTCGCCGCGGTGACGCGCGAGGCGGTGATGGATTGGGACGACATCGGCCGGCTTGCAGCAGACCCTGGCGTCACCATCGGCAGCGCCACGGTGAACTATCCGGTGCTCGCCAATCTGTCCGACGTGGTAGCGCGCAAAGAGATCGCGATGGGCCGCGCGGTGCTTCAGGCGGCGCTCGGCCGCGATGCGCCGCATCTCGCATATCCGTTCGGAGACCGCGGCAGCTTCGGACCGCAGCACGTCGCCTCGGCGAAAGAGCAGCGGTTCGCCAGCGCGGTGACCACGCTTCCCGGTGTGATCGGTCGCGGCGCGCTCGATCCGCTGGCGCTGCCGCGGATTGCCTGGGACGGCCGGAAGCACTCGCTGCGCGGCCTGCGGGTGATTCTGTCGGGTCTGATGCCGGGAGCAGCGCGCGGCATCGGGCCGAGCGGGTAGGGCGCGGCACCGGCTCATGGCGCCGGCGCGACATCCTTGGCGTGGTTCTGCAGATACGCGCGGAGCAGTGCGACTTCCTCGCCGTCGAGGGCGGTCAGCCGCTTCATTGCGTTGACGTGGCCGATCCAGGCGTCGGCCTTGGCGCTGCGCGGCGGTTTCAGCGCATGGCACAGCGTGCAATTGTCGTCCTCGATCCGCGCCGCCAGCGTCCATAGCGAGTCACGGGAAGTCACGAACCGCCCCGGCGCGGCGCCGACCACGAGCCGCACCCGCGTCCAGTGATCGTCGGTGTCCTCGTCGGTGACGCTGTCCAGCGTCTCGATTTGCGTCCGTGCAGCCTCGGTCAGGGTTGCGGCGAGGATGCGTTTGCCGAAGCGTTGATAGAGCAGCTCGGGCGATCCCTCGCGCTTCCAGCCGGTCAATTCCAGCGTCAGCCGGTCGGGACCGACCGCGCGCACCGTCACCGCGGTGCTTGCGGCGAGTTCGCCGGCGCTCTGCTCGGTATCGCCGAGCCGAAGCGGCACTGAACCGATCGCGTACAGCGTCGTGCCCGGCGTCACGACGAGCTTGCCGGCATCGGCTTGCAGCGCGGCGAACGCCTTGCGATGTCCGGCGGTGACGTCAGGCATCTTGTGGGCGATGCCCTTGTGGCAGTCGATGCAGGTTTTGCCGGCCTTCATCGCGTCCTGCATCGCGCTCGCTGCCTTCGGGGTCTGCTTGTGGAAGTCCATCGCGTCGAAGGCGTGACAGTTGCGGCATTCACGGCCGCCGTTGGCACGCATCCGGTCCCATTCGTGGCGGGCGAGTTCATGACGCTTCGCCTCGAATTTCTCGCGCGTGTCGATGCTGCCGATCGCCCAGTGATACAGCTCCTTGGTAGCGGTCACTTTGCGGATCAGCATCGGGCCCCAATCGCGCGGCACGTGGCAATCGGCGCAGACTGCGCGGACGCCGGAACGGTTGGTGTAGTGCGCGGTGGTCTTGTATTCCTGATAGACGTTGTCGCGCATCGCGTGACACGAGGTGCAGAACCCCAGGCTGTTGGTCGCGTGCATTGCGGTATTGAAGCCGCCCCAGGCGACCACGCCGCCGGCAGCGGCCAGCAGCACGACGAGCGCCAGCGGGCCGGGCCGCGCCAGTCGGCTCCAGATCGACGTCATGACAAGGTTCCGTCGTAGCGACTTGGGCGCGGCGAGCGGACGGCGTTTGAGCTCCGCCGTCCGCGCCACATCTTTGCGACCGCGCTCAGTCGAACGGCTTCGGCGGCACCGTCTTGTCGCTCGACGGCGGCAGGATCGGCAGCTTGAAGTCGGGCTGGTCGCCGGTCAGCGTCTTGAGGAAGGCGACGATCTTGGCGTTCTCGTCCGGCGTGAATTTCTTACCGAGCTGAATCCGCCCCATGGTATCGACCGCGTCGGACAGCGTCTGCGCCGCGCCGTCGTGGAAGTAGGGGTAGGTCAGTTCGACGTTACGCAGCGTCGGCACCTTGAAGTTGAAGCGGTCGGCTTCCTCCTTGGTGACGGCGAAGCGGCCTTCGGCCGGGTTGTCGGTCTTGTACGGCTCGACCACGCCCATTTTCTGGAACGTGTTGCCGCCGACGGCTGCACCGTTATGACAGCCGGTGCAGCCGGAATCCTTGAACAGCTCGTAGCCGGCGCGCTCGGTCGGCGTCAGTGCTTTCTTGTCGCCCTTCAGCCATTTGTCGAACCGCGAGTTCGGTGTCACCAGCGTCTCTTCGAATGCCGCAATCGCGCGAGTCACTTCGTCGATATCGACCGTGCTGTTCTGGCCGAACACGGTTTTGAATTCGGTGACGTAGCCGGGGATCGACTTCAGCAGGTCGACCGCCAATTCGTGGGTGAACGCCATTTCGCCCGGATTGGCGATCGGTCCGCCGGCCTGATCCTTCAAGGTCAGCGCCCGGCCATCCCAGAACTGCGCAACGTTGAGGCTGGCGTTGAGCACCGTCGGCGAATTGATCGGCCCCTTCTGCCAGTTGTGGCCGATCGAGGTCTTCAGATTGTCCGACCCGCCCATCGACAGGTTGTGACACGAGTTGCAGGAGATGAAGCCGGACTTCGACAGTCGCGGATCGAAGAACAGCTTCTTGCCGAGTTCGACCAGTTTCTGATCCTTCACCACCGCCGGCTTGATCGGCGAGATTGGCTCGTCGCTCGCTGCGCGGGCAGGGACCGACAAGGTGACGGACAAAGCCGTCGCCAGCAGCAGCGTATGTGCGATTTTCATGAGAACCCCCACGGCAGGATTGGCATCGAAGGGGGGACCGACGGTCGCTCCGCGACGATGCGGAAGTGCCGCTAGAGTAATTCTTATTCGCAATGCGTTGCTTTGATCGGGGTCAAACGCGGCGCCGCACAACACCGCTTCCGCCTCGTCCAACTACCGGGAATGGCTGCGGTTTTTTGTCGCTCGGGCATCCCTGAGGGCTGCCTTAGCCGAAAGTCAAAGACGTATTCGCATTTGCAAAAGCGGCAGTCCGGACACTCCGGACCGCCGCTTTGTCACCAAGGCCCGGGTCAGTCTTCGAGCAGGCTGCGCAGCATCCAGGCGGTTTTCTCGTGGACGTCGAGCCGCTGAGTCAGGAGGTCGGCGGTCGGCTGGTCGTTGGCGTCCTCGACCAGCGGAAACAGCTCGCGTGCGGTGCGGGCGGTGGCTTCCTGCGCCGACACCAGGTGCCGGACCATCTCCAACGCCTTCGGCTGACCTTCGACCTCGGCGATCGACGCCAGCTTGACGAACTCCTTGTAGGTGCCCGGCGCCGGGAAGCCGAGTGCGCGGATCCGCTCGGCGATCTGATCGAGCGCGGTCCACTGCTCGGTGTACTGCGTCATGAACATCGCGTGCAGCGTGTTGAACATCGGTCCGGTGACGTTCCAGTGAAAATTGTGCGTCATCAGGTACAGCGTGTAGGAATCGGCAAGCAGCCGGGACAGGCCGCCGGCGATCTTCTCGCGCTTGTCTTCAGGAATACCGATATTGATCTTCGCAGGCTTGGTCATGTGCGGTCCTTGTTGATAGCGAGCCGGCGTGAGCCGGCCGCCGTAGATATATACCGTCTGACGGTAACGCGCCCGACGTGGGGCAAGGGGAAAATACCCCGAAAACCACCGAAATCAGCCTGAAATGTTGTCCGCCGCGATCATTGGCAACGTGATGCGGTACGCAATTACTAATCATTGTCATCAATCAATTTTCATACGCCTCGCATTTACAGGGCCTGTAAACAAAATGCTTTGACCGCGACGCGTTAGCAATTGCAGTTAGTCGACCGATGGAATTCATCGGGGGCTACTAATGATTGGGTGCAATACCGCGTCGCATCGCCGCGGCGGTCGGGGTCGGAGGCTGAAGGCTTCGCTTGCGGCAGCGGTCGGGGGACTGGCAGTAACTGCGATGGCAGCGTCGGCCGAGGAGTTGCCAGGCTGGCTGACGTATGCGCAGGGGCCGTCACAGACCGCAACCGCGCTGGCGGCACCGGCTGAGGCGGCGCACGACGATGTCGACACCGAGCACATCTTCGGCTTCAGCATGGGCTCGGATATCGGCAAGAAGGGCGAGATCGAACTCGAGATCGAGAACGTCGGCCGGTTCGGACGGCGGTTTGGCTCCTACACTGGCGTCGGCGTGCTGTCGCAGGTCAAGTTCACGCTGACTGACAATTTCCGCGTCGCTCCCGGCGTAAGCTTCGCTTCGACCCAGATCAGCGGCGTGCCGGGCATGATCGACAACCGCCGCACCGCGGTCGCCGGTGCGTCGATGGAGTTCCGTTACAAGCTGCTCGACCGCGACGTGATGCCGTTCGGCCTGACTCTGCACGCCGCGCCCGGCTGGAACCGGGTCGACGAGCTGACCGGCTTCGACGCTCAGATCTACGGCACCGAATTCGCTGCACTGATGGACAAGGAACTGATCCGCGGCACGTTGTTCGCCGCGTTCAACCTCTGGTACTCGGGCGGAGCCTCGCGCGATCTCACCAATACCTGGTCGCACGACTCGGAATTCGCCGTACAGGGCGCCTTGTCGTACAAGGTCAATTCAATGCTGATCGTCGGCGCCGAGGCGCGCTACGTGCGGGCCTATGGCGGGCTCGGGCTCGACCGCTTCTCCGGCGACGCGGTTTATGTCGGCCCGACCTTCTCGGCACATCTCACCGACAGGATCGGCCTGTCGGGGACCTGGAGCACCCAGGTGGCGGGCAAGGCCTGCGACGATCCGCGGCACCTCGACCTCGACAATTTCGAGCGGCACCAGGCGATGCTGCGGTTCAACTATCTGTTCTGAGCCGCCCGCCTCACGACAAACGACAACGCCGCCATCGGTGAGCCCGGTGGCGGCGTTGTTCATTCATGAGATCATTGCCTATTCGGCAGGGTCGGGACGCGACATCCAGGTCACCAGCGGCATCGCGGGCAGGACCCAGCCGAGGCCCGCCACCATGTAGTAGATCGCCTGCAACCATTTGGACTCGGCGATCACAGGGACTTGCGCGAACGCCATTGCAGTCAGCGACCACACGATCGCCAGCAGCAGCAGGCCGACGGTTCCGATCAATTTGCGGGTTCGAATATTCATCTCTCGCTCACACGCCGTTGATGCGTTCTCGCAACGCCTTGCGCGTAAGAACGGCCGGACTATAGAGTGCGGAAAAATCCGTTCAAGGGATGCTTTATGACCATCGCCGCGGCGCCGCCACCCTCACGAGCCCGCGCGGTGCGAGTCTGGCTGTTGCTGGTGGCGGGATTGATCGGAGTGATGGTGCTGGTCGGCGGCGCGACGCGGTTGACCGAATCCGGGCTGTCGATCGTCGAATGGAAGCCGGTCACCGGCACGCTGCCGCCGCTCAGCGAGGCGCAGTGGCGAGCCGCGTTCGACGGCTACAAACAGATCCCGCAATATCGCGAACTGAACGCCGGCATGACGCTCGATCAGTTCAAAACCATCTTCTGGTGGGAATGGAGCCACCGGCTGCTCGGCCGGGTCATCGGCATCGTTTATCTGCTGCCGTTCCTCTGGTTCCTGTGGCGCGGCGCGATCGGTCCGCGATGGACGCGGGCGCTGTGGATCGTTTTCGGCCTCGGCGCGCTGCAGGGCGCGGTCGGCTGGTGGATGGTGGCCTCGGGACTGTCGCAGCGGACCGAAGTGTCGCAGGTCCGGCTCGCCATCCATTTGACGCTGGCACTGATCATCTACGCGGCGATCGTGTGGACGGTGTGCCGGATGACGGACCGGGTTCGCGTCGCGGCACCGCTCCGGCTGAAGGCGACGGCTCTGGTTCTGCTCGGGCTGACGTTCGTGCAGCTCTTTGCCGGCGCGCTGGTCGCCGGCCTGCGCGCCGGACGGCTTTACAACACCTGGCCCGAGATCGACGGCGCGCTGATCCCGGACGCGGCCCGGCTGTGGTTCGAAACCCCGTGGTGGAAGAATCTGTTCGACAATCATCTCACCGTACAGTTCGATCACCGCATGCTGGCCTATGCGCTGTGGGCACTGGCGGCGCTGCACATGATCGACGCGCTGCGGACGGCGGCAGGGACCGCGGCGCGCGGCGCGGTCCTGCTGTTCCTGGCGCTCACCGCGCAGGCCGTGCTCGGCATCCTCACTGTGCTGTACGCCGCGCCGATAGATCTCGCCCTGGCGCATCAGGCGATGGCGCTGGTGGTGCTGACGCTGGCGGTGCTGCAGGCGGAACGGCTGACGGCGACGAGAGTGGATCGCACCGCGCTCGATCGCGGCCGTGCCACGCAACTGGCGGTCCCGTCCAAGCCATTCCCGTCGGCATAGTCGCTGCGGCCGGCTACGGCTTCGCGGTCCTGCTCGTTCGCGCGGGCTTTCGCGCACCGGTTCGACGCGACGATAAGAGTTCAGCAGCAATCCGGCTGCGAGCGGTTTTGGTGACGACGCCCAGCAGCAGCAGGCGCGTTGCCAGATGCATCTCCTGGGCGAAGCGCTTCCTGTTCCAGTTCACGGCGAGCCAGGCCTCCGTGGTCGAGGCCATCGCACGCAGCAGTACCTCGGTGAAGGCCTCGTCATCGACGACGCGCTCGATTTCACCGGCGTCGACTGCGGCGCGCACTATCGCGCACCACAATTGCTGCCCTTCGGCAAGCATCATTCCCCGGAGCTCGGCGGCGTGCTCACCCTGCATCGCGGCGTAGAGACCGCGATAGAACGCAGGCTCTGCGCAATAGTGCTTCACCACCAGATCGATGGCCGCCTCGAGTTGGGCGAGCGGCGATCCCGGGGACCGGGTCGCGAGGCGGGTTTCGAACGCGGCGAACTCGTCCCGAACGATCAGCCGCAACAAGTCGGCCTTTGTCCCGACCAGATTGTAGGGCGTCGCCGGGCTCACGCCCGCGCGCTTGGCGAGCTGGATCATTGAAAACCCGGCCCCGCCGGATTCGCGGATCAGGGCGTGCGCGGCTGTGACCAGCCCGCGCCGCCGCGATTCCAGAGTGGTTGTCGATAGCGTCATCTCATGCCGTGTCTGCTGGGATGTTCTCGTAGTAGGGAATCAACACGTCGTTGCTGCCCTCCTGAACCTGACCGAGCATCGCCACTGTCACAGGATGGACCACGTCGGCATCCGTCATCACCTCAATAAAGGCCGGTCCGCTGCTGGCGAAGGCGCGCTCCAGCGCCGGCGCGAGGTCGGCAAACCGGGTCACACGCTCGGCATGACAACCGAAGGCCTGAGCGATGTTGGCAAAGTGCGTTCCACCCAGTTTCGAGATCACATGATAGTTGCTGCCGAACATGATTTGCTGGCCGTGGATCGACATTCCCCACACTTCATTGTTGAGAACCACGGTGACGATCGGCAAGCGGTGCCGGACCATGGTGTCGAGTTCCTGGAGGTGGAATCCAAACGCGCCATCGCCGGTCAGGTGGATCACCCGGCGGTCCGGAGCTGCGAGCTGGGCACCGATCGCGAACCCGGGTCCGATCCCCAGGCAGCCGAGATAGCCGTGACTGATAACCGCCCCCGGCCGATCGACCACCGCTGCCGCAGCGCCCCATGATGCGGATTCCCCGCCATCGAACACATACATCGCCCCCGGCCCAGCGGCTTCGGCGACCGCACGAGCCGCGTGGTAGGGATGGATGCCTTGCGTGGTCTCACGATCGGGAAACATCGTGGCAAACAGCCCGGTTGCCGAGACCGCCTTCGCCCGCCACCCTTCCAACTCGTTGAACTGGTCGCCTTTCAGAGCAGCGTCGAGCGCGCGCGTCGCCTCGGTGCAGTCCGCCAGGATGGCCAGATCGACGTCGCGGATCCGGCCCATCTCGGCCGCATCGCCGTGGATCTGCACCAGGGTTGCGCCATGCGGCACCACAACGCCTGAACGTCCGCCGAGCAGCAGGCCGAGTTTGCCGCCCAGCAGGATGACCAGATCCGGCCGATTGATCCCCAGCATCGGCAACAAGGCGAGGTTGCCGGCCGCACCGCCATTGCAGGGGTGGCCCGGCGGCAGGATGCCGGCCGCCAGCGACTTGGTGAACACCGGCAACGGCACTCTGGCACACAGTGCTCGCAGCGCCTCCGCCGTTTCGTGATTGGCAGCGCCATTGCCGGCGATCAGCACGGGGCGCTTGGCCGCCCGCAGCAGCTCGACTAATCGCGTAACCTCAGCCGGGGCGGGCGCGGGGCGCGGATTGACACCGACGCCGGCCGGAGGAGTGGCGCGCGAAGCGGAGACGCTCATATGCAGCACGTCGATCGGCACTTCGAGCAGCACGGCACCCCGCGGCAACGTCATCGCCTTGCGGATCGCCATCGCGGTGAGATCGGCGATCCGCTCCGTGCTGGGGATCGAGAACGCCCATTTCACCGCCGGCCGCGCGATCGCAACCTGATCGATCCCGCCTTGCAGCGGATTGGTTTCGATCTCGCGCTGCGGCGGCGCGCCGACGATGAACAGCACCGGCGAACCATCGAGCTGCGCGTTGGTCATCGCCGAGAGTGCGTTGGTGAAGCCGGGCCCGGCTGTGACGAGGCAGGCCCCGAGCTTGCCGGTCGCACGCGCATACGCATCGGCAGCGTGGCCGGCCGACGACTCGTGGCGGAAATCGATCAGGGCGATGTCTTCCTCGATGCACCCCTTGAGCAGCGCTTCGAGATGGCCACCGTGCAGCGCAAACGCTTGGCTTACACCAGCGGCCTTCAGCGTCTTCGCCAGCAATTGTCCGCCGACCAGGCGATCTTGTTCTGCCATCTCATTCCTCCCTGTTGCAGCGTCTGCAGCGCTGTTATTATAGTGGCCTATAATTATAAACATCGAACGGGGAGGACAAGAGGATGAATGAGCGCACGCGCTTTGGTGGAAAAGTCGCGGTGATCACAGGCGGAGCATCCGGCATCGGCGCTGCGACCGCGCGGCTTCTTCACGCGGAAGGCGCGAGCTTGGTGATCGGCGATCTCGACGTAGCGGCGGGCAATGCCTTGGTGGCTGAACTCGGGGCCGAACGCGCACGGTTCATCATCACCGACGTGTCCGATTTCGGATCGGTGAAAGCGCTGATCGACGGCGCGGTAGCCGCCTTCGGGCGGCTCGATGTGCTGGTCAACAACGCCGGGATTGGCAGCCTGTCATCGATTGCTGCACTGCCGGTCGAAGACTGGAAGAAGGTCCTCGCGATCAATCTCGATGGCGTGTTCTTCGGCTGCAAAGCGGCGCTGCCGGTGATGGTCGCGCAGCGGGCAGGGGCGATCGTCAACACCGCCTCGGCCTCGGGCTTGGCCGGTGATTTCGGCTTCGCTGCGTACAACGCCGCAAAGGCCGGCGTCATCAACTTCACCCGCACTGCAGCAATCGATCATGCGCGCGATGGCGTGCGGGTCAATGCGGTGTGCCCCGGTCCTGTCGACACCCCGATCCTCGCCGGAATTCAGGGCATCCCGGGTCTGCGGGCCGACTGGGAAGATCGGGTGCCGATCGGCAGGTTCGCCAGGCCAGCGGAGATTGCGCACGTCATCGCCTTCCTCGCCTCTGATGCCGCGTCCTATGTCACCGGCGTTTCCGTGCCGGTCGATGGCGGATTGACCGCGCACACCGGACAACCCAATCTGCCGAAGGTGATGGGCGCCGTTCAATGAAGGCCGTAGTCAGGCGTGACGGCCAACTGGTCGACACGGACATCGCCGAAGTCACACCGGGCGAGGGCCAGGTGCTGGTGAAGACGCTGGTTTGCGGAATTTGCGGATCGGACCTTCACGCGCTTCATCATCTCGATCACATGATTGCACTCACGCGCCGCGCCGGCGGACGCCCCAGCCTCGACCCGTCCCAGGACGTTGTGTTCGGCCATGAGTTCTGCGCCGAAGTGATCGACCACGGTCCTGGCTGCAACAAGACGCTGCCTCCGGGCACCAAGGTGGTTTCAGTGCCGGCCGCATTCGGCCCGGCCGGTAACGAACTCGTCGGCTACTCGAACCGCTTTCCCGGCGGCTTTGCCGAACGAATGGTGTTGCAGGAGGCGCTGCTGCTCGAGGTGCCCAATGGACTTGACGACGCGCGCGCTGCGCTCACCGAGCCGATGGCGGTCGGCGCGCATGCGGTTGCCAGTGCACCGTTGACACCGCGCAGCGTGGCCTTGGTGATCGGCTGCGGACCGGTCGGTCTGTCGGTCATCGCGGCGCTCAAGGCGCGGGGGATCGGTCCGGTCATCGCCAGCGATTTCTCACCGCACCGCCGCGCCGCTGCGGTGGCACTCGGCGCCGACGTGGTGATCGATCCCGGCGAGCATTCGCCGCACGATCGCTGGGAGGCTCTCGATGTTCCCGCCACTTTGGCGAGCTTCAGCGCCGCGACCCTGCAGGGGCGCTCAATTCGCGATGCGGTC
The DNA here is from genome assembly GCF_010906995.1 of Rhodopseudomonas sp. WA056. Classification (NCBI taxonomy): domain Bacteria; kingdom Pseudomonadati; phylum Pseudomonadota; class Alphaproteobacteria; order Hyphomicrobiales; family Nitrobacteraceae; genus Rhodopseudomonas; species Rhodopseudomonas sp. WA056. The sequence continues at coordinate 38,843 of NZ_QPFS01000031.1, forward strand.
GTGTTCGAGTGCGTCGGCGTGCCGGGCATGCTGCAGCAACTGATCGAAAAATCGCCGCCAACGGCCACCATCATTGTGGTCGGCGTCTGCATGGAAAGCGATACGATCGAGCCATCGCTGGCGATCAACAAACAGCTCTCGTTGCGGTTTGTGTTCGGCTACAGCCCCGCTGAATTCGCCGCCACGCTGCACGCGATCGCGGAAGGACAGTGCGACGTCTCCCCGCTGATCTCCGGGACGGTCGGGCGCGGCGGCGTGGCTGCCGCCTTCTCGACACTGTCGAAGGCCGACGCCTGCATCAAGCTCCTGGTCGATCCCGGCCGGGCTTAGTCCCTGAGAGCCTGACCGGAAATGCGGGCAGCAAATTGAACAGCTTTCCTAAGCCGTTCAATTGACGATTAGTTTCGTCATGGCCGGGCTCGTCCCGGCCATCCACGCCTTGCTTGCTGTTTTCGCTGCAAGACGTGGATGCCCGGCACAAGGCCGGGCATGACGGGTTGAAACGAAAGTGCTTGATTTCATTGCCCGCATTTCAAGTCAGGCTCTGAAGATCCTTGGTCAGTCCGTTCTTCGAATGGATCTGCGTCACGATCCTCGGGGCCGCCAAGTTACGGCGGCTCCGGCGACTTCGATCGCGGCAACGAATGCCGTCATGCAGAGCCGCTATCGCCACTTCTCGCTCCACGCGCTGATTGCGGGCGACAGGAACGCCAGCGGCCAGATGAATTTCGGCCAGCGCGGTTCGACCAGACAGACCAACACGGCGAGCGTAAACAGCGCCAAGGAAAATGCCGGCGTCGCCAGCTTCAGCCAGTCGCCGCGCGGCGCGACGGCAAAGGCCCACAGCGCGGTGTTGAACAGCGCGATCAGCCACAGATTGAAGCCGTACAGCGTAGTGACGTTCGGCGAGTCGTAGTTGTTGCCGTACAGGCCGCAGGTCACCGGCAGCAGAATGATCGACAACAGGAAGAACAGATTGCCGATCACCTCGCTGCGTCCGGCGTGGGTGGCGTAGGCCAGCCTCTGCTGGTGGCTGTACCAGAACATCCCGGCGACGATGAAGCTGAGCAACAGCGTCGAGACGAAGGCGCCGTACACGTGCCAGAGCTCGCGCCATTGCGGGTCGGCGCCGGCGAATTTCTCGCGCGGCGCCTGATAGGCCAGCAGCGTCATCGCGACGCCGAATACGGTGTTGCTGAGCGCTTCCAGCCGCCGCAGTTCGAAATGACCGCTGCTCATCGCCGCCCCCTCGACGACGCTGCCTGAGTTCTTTCCCGGTTAACCGCCCAGCGCCTGATCGAGGTCGGCGATCAGGTCGTCCTTGTCCTCGATACCGATCGACACCCGCACCATGTTGGGCGCGGCGCCGGCGGCGGTCTTCTGGGCGTCGTCGAGCTGGCTGTGGGTGGTCGAGGCCGGGTGAATGATCAGCGAACGGGTGTCGCCGACATTGGCCAGATGCGAGAACAGCTTCAGACTGGCGACGAGGTCGACGCCGGCCTGATAGCCGCCCTTGAGGCTGAAGGTGAACACCGCACCTGCACCCTTCGGCGCATATTTGCGGGCGAGGGCGGCGTATTTGCTGGAGGCGAGGCCGGAGTAGTTGAC
>NZ_QPFS01000032.1:0-39576 GCF_010906995.1 Rhodopseudomonas sp. WA056
GACGTCGAGCTTGGCTTCGGGCAGTGAGGACATGGACGATCTCGGATCAACGCGTGAGACGACAAAGCGGCGTCCGCCGCCGCTTTGTCGTCTCACGCGTTGATCCGAGATCGTCCATGTCCTCACTGCCCGAAGCCAAGCTCGACGTCCTCCTCGCACATCACGCCGCGCTCGAAGCGCAGTTGATGGCGCAGGTCGGCGCAGAGGATTACGTCCGCATCACCCGCGAATTGTCCGAGCTCAATCCACTGGTCGAGGCGGTGAAGAGCTATCGCCAGGTCCGCGACGAGCTCGGCGAGATCGACGAATTGCTGGAAGACCCGGCGACCGAACCGGAGATGCGGGCGATGGCCGAGGCCGAGCGCGACGCGCTCGACGCCCACCGCGACGAACTGATTCAGCAAATCCGCATCGCGCTGTTGCCGAAGGATGCGATGGACGAGCGCAACGTGATGCTGGAAATCCGCGCCGGCACCGGCGGCGACGAGGCCTCGCTGTTCGCCGGCGACCTGTTCCGGATGTACGAAAAGTTCGCCGCGCTTCAGGGCTGGAGCGTCGAAGTGATCTCGGCCAGCGAAGGCACTGTCGGCGGCTTCAAGGAAATCATCGCCGAGGTGAAGGGCCGCGGTGCGTTCGCCAAGCTCAAATTCGAATCGGGCGTGCACCGCGTGCAGCGCGTGCCCGATACCGAGACCCAGGGGCGCATTCACACCTCCGCCGCGACCGTCGCGGTGCTGCCGGAGGTCGAGGACGTCGACGTGGACATCAAGCAGGAAGACCTGCGGATCGAGACGATGCGGGCACAGGGCGCCGGTGGTCAGCACGTCAACAAGACCGAGTCGGCGATCCGCATCACCCATCTGCCGACCGGCATCGTGGTGATGATGCAGGACAGCCGATCCCAGCACAAGAACCGCGCCTCGGCGATGAACATCCTGCGGTCGCGGATCTACGACGCCGAGAGACAGCGCGTCGATGCGGCGCGCTCGGCCGAGCGCAAAGAAAAGGTTGGCTCCGGCGATCGCTCCGAACGGATCCGGACCTACAATTTCCCGCAGGGCCGCGTTACCGATCACCGCATCAATCTGACACTCTACAAGCTGCCGCAAGTGATCGCCGGCGAAGCCCTTGGCGAACTGATCGACGCGCTCACCACCGAGCACCAGGCGGCGCAGCTCGCCGAGCAGGGCGCCGCGGCGTGAGCGACGCGCCGACGATCGCATCCGCGCGTCGTCGTCTGGCCCGGCAGTTTCAGGATGCGGCGTTGGAATTCGCCGCGCTCGACGCCCGGCTGCTGGTCGGCGAGGTCACCGGTCTTGATCTCACAGGGCTCCTCGTTCAGGCCGAGCGACCGCTGACGAAGGACGAAAGCGAGCGGCTGCGGACGTTCGCGGCGCGGCGGCTCGCCGGCGAGCCGGTGGCGCGCATCCTTGGGGTGCGTGAGTTCTGGGGACTGCCGTTCGAGCTGTCCGCCGACACGCTCGTGCCGCGGCCGGATACCGAGACAGTGGTCGATGCGGCGCTCGCCGTCCTGGGCGAGCGCGATGCGCCGGCTCCGCGGATTCTCGACATCGGCACCGGCAGCGGTGCGATCCTGCTGGCGCTGTTGTCCGAGCTGCCCGGCGCGGGCGGCGTCGCCACCGATATCAGCCTCGGCGCACTACGCACCGCGCGCCGGAACGCGGAGCGTCTCGGGCTCGCCGGCCGTGCCCGCTTCGTCGCTTGCGACTACGCTTCGGCGCTACGTGGCCCGTTCGACCTGATCGTCTCCAACCCGCCTTATATTCCAGTCAATGAGATTGCGGAGCTTGACCGCGAGGTTCGCGAGCACGATCCGCGCCGAGCGCTCGACGGCGGTGCCGATGGGCTGGACGCCTACCGGAAAATTATCCCCGAATCGGCCGGGTTGCTGCAACCAGACGGCGCGTTGGTGGTTGAAATCGGACAGGGCCAGGAGACCGATGTGAGTGCCCTGATGCAGGCTGCTGGGTTAACCGTATCCGACCCGTTCCGGGCTGATTTGTCAGGGATTTTCCGGGCGGTGACAGGGCGGCTCGCGCCCCGGTGACGTCGGAACAAATTGCAAAAAACCGCTTGGAATATCGACCGAGAGCGACTACGTTCCGCTCCAGATGTCGGTCGGGACGGTCGGCCCCGCGGAAGTGCGGGGAGTATATGTTCTCCACGAGAGCCCCTGACTGAAAAGGTTCCATACGGCGGTTTCGATCAAGCGCGACAGGCTGGGACAGCCGCGCAGCTTTCGACCGCGAAGCGAACGAAAGCCTGACGATTCACGCTTGAAGAACTCACGCGCGAGAAGCTGAGCCTCGTTGCACAGGCTCGTTGATTTGGTCCGGCCAGCGGCGCGACCGCCCGCCGGGGTTGGGGAACGCGTCTTTGCTGAGCGCGACACACGGCAATAGCGGCAAGAGACTAAGGGACTGGTCGGACGGGCACGGAGACGCCTGCGTCAGGCGCAGCCATGCCTTGCAAAATGAGGTTCGGTAAGAAGGTAGGACATGAGAAACGGGCAGAACAACAAGCGGCTGCGTAACCGGAACAACAACAGCGGCAATAACAACAATAATCGGCGCGGCCAGAACCCGATGACCCGGGTGTTCGAATCGAACGGCCCCGATATCAAGATCCGCGGTACCGCCTCTCACATCGCTGAGAAATACGTCCAGCTCGCTCGCGACGCCCGTTCCTCGGGCGATCCGGTGGCGGCCGAGAACTACTACCAGCACGCCGAGCACTATTTTCGTTTGATCGCGGCTGCCCAGGAACAGTTCCGGCAGAATCAGCCGCAGCCGCGGATCGACAACGACACGTTGGACAACACCGACGACGGCGAGGACGGCGAGTTCTCCAATTTCGGCGCCGAGCCCGGCCTGGTGCCGGTGCAGCAGCCGCAGCCGCAGCCTTATCAGCAGCGCGAGCAACCGCAGCCCTATCAGCCGCGCGAACAGCCGCAGCCGCGTGAGCACCGGCCCCAGCCGCAATTCGTGCCGCGCGAGCAGCCGCAGCCGTCGTCCGAGGGAGTCGACCGGCTGCCGTCCTTCATCACCGGCCCGCAGCCGCAGCTCGGACCCGGCGCGTTCGAGGGCAATACCGGCGGCGGTGAACGTTTTCCGCCCCGCCGTCGGCGCCGCCCGCGTGGTGAGCCTGCGGCCGCTCAGGCCGCTGCCGCTCCGGCCCCGTCTGGCGAGGATGCCGGCGCTGGCGATTGAACCGGTGTCCAGACGCCGGTTCGAGATGCCCTACAAAAATACCTACTAGAACAAGGCCGCGCCCGGTGGGTGCGGCCTTGTCGATTCAGGGGCCTCTGACGATTCAGGGCGTCCGCCGTCTTACTGTGTGCTGGCTCGGTCGTGCCGGTTCAGCGCGCCAGCGGCGGCGCATCGGACTCGTCGGCCTGCAGCGGCGTCGGCGACGGGACCAGCGATGGCTCCAGAGCGGGGATCAGCCGGGTGCGCTCACGTTTGACCGTCTGCGGCCGCACCACCTGTTTGGTGGCCTCGACCATGTGCACGCCGGCGAGCGGCAGCGAGGCGGCGGCGCCGACCCGCTCCCAGGCCGGGGCCGAACGCAACAGCCAGCCCTGCGCCAGCGGCGGTACGAACAGCGCTTCGCCCCAACCCGTCGGCGTGAACCAGGTTCGCCGCAGCAGATCGGCGATCTGCGGCCGCGAATAGGGCCGGCCATGGCCGAACGGGGTGTTGTCCAGGCGCGCCCACACCCCGCGCCGGTTCGGCACGATCGCCAGCAGTCGGCCCGCCGGCGCCAGCACCCGCCACACTTCGCGCAGCAGCCGTTCGGGATCGTCGGACATCTCCAGCGCGTGGACCAGCAGGATGCGGTCGACAGCGGCGTCCGGCAGCGGCAGCGCGTGCTCGTCGACCAACGTCGACAGGGTCGGCCGCGCCGTCGGCCATTTCAGCACGCCCTGAGCCGCCGGCATGAACGCGATGCAGCGCTCGCTGCTGTCGCGGAACAGGCCGAGATAGGGTGTCGGATAGCCAAACCCGAGCACACGGTCGCCGCGCGCATCCGGCCATCGCCTCTGGATGCTGCGATTGATCAACCGGCGCGCCACGATGCCGAGCCGGCTACTGTAGAACCCCCGCAGATCCACGACGTCCATCATCATGATCGACATTTACCACGGCGCCGCACCGTCCGGCAAAGCCACAACCTGCCTGGTTTACGGGGACGTGACCGCTTCATTTCGTCCCGGTCGGCCACCATGTTAGAATTCAATCTGCGCGACGCCGTCGCCCGAAGCGGCGCGCGCTCTTGCCGCCTTCAAGTCCCGGAGATCTCATGCCCGCCGACATCCGCATCGTTCCGTGCCTCACCGACAATTTCGGCTATCTGGTCCATGATCCGTCGACCGGCGCGACCGCCTCGATCGACGCGCCGGAGGCCGCGCCGCTGATCGCCGCGCTGGAGAAGGAAGGCTGGAAGCTGACGGACATCCTCGTCACTCATCATCATGGCGACCACGTCGGCGGCATCGCCGAGCTGAAGAACAAGTATCATTGCCGCGTCCATGCACCGCACGACGCCAATGCCAAGATCGCCGACGCCGACGTCAGGGTGGAGGAGGGCGACGTGGTGCGGATCGGCAGCCTCACTGCGCGGGTACTGGAGACCCCCGGTCACACCCTCGACCACGTCTCCTATGTGTTCGACGACGATCGCGCACTGTTCGCAGCCGATACGCTGTTTTCGATCGGTTGCGGCCGCGTGTTCGAAGGCACCTATCCGATGATGTGGGAATCGCTGCTGAAGCTGCGGGCTCTGCCGGACGACTTCAGACTGTATTGCGGACATGAATACACCGCCTCCAACGTCAAGTTCGCGCTCGGGATCGAACCCGGCAACGCCGATCTGCAGGCCCGGGCCAAGCAGGTCGAAGCGCTGCGCGCCGACGGCAAGCCGACGATTCCGGTGACGCTCGGCGAAGAAAAGAAGGCCAACGTGTTCCTGCGTGCCGACGTGCCGTCGGTCGCAGATGCGGTCGGATTGTCGGGTGCGCCCGCGGCCGAGGTGTTCGGCGAGATCCGCGAGCGCAAGAACAACGGGTGAGCGCCGTGTCTCTCAACGCCGCCGAGGTGATCGCGCGGCTCGGCCTGCAGCCGCATCCTGAAGGCGGACACTATCGCGAGACGTTTCGCGATCCCCGCTGCGACGCCGGCGGCCGCAGCTATTCGACCGCGATCCACTTTCTGCTGCGTGCGGGCGAACGCTCGCACTGGCACCGGATCGACGCGGCCGAGGTTTGGCACTACTACGCGGGCGCTGCTTTGAGGCTGGAGATCGCCGGCGACGACGGTCGCCGCGCCACTACGCTCGGTCCCGATCTCGGTGCCGGGCATATGCCACAAGCGATCGTTCCGCCGCACGTCTGGCAGGCAGCCACGTCGACCGGCGAGTGGACGCTGGTCGGCTGCACCGTGGCGCCAGGCTTCGATTTCGCCGGCTTCCAACTCGCGCCGCCCGGCTGGGAGCCTTAGAAATGAAGCTGTCGCGGGGCTGGCTTCTGCCGATGCGGAGCTGATCGCCGGCGCGTCCAATTGGTTCGCAGGACGGTCGAGCCGAAGGCGAAACCCCGTCGATGGCGACGGCAGAGCGATGGGTTACGGCGCAAGAGTGCCTAACCCATCCTCCCCCCCACCCATCTCCAGACTCAGAGCGCGCCCACCGGGGATTTCGCCAGCAGGTCGTCGACTTCGGCGCGGGTCGGGCAGGCGAAGGCGCCGCCCGGGCGGGTGCATTTCAGGGCCGCCGCTGCGGAGGCGAAGCGTAGCGCGTGGGCGATGTCCTGGCCTTCGCCGAATGCCACCGTGAAGCCGCCGTGGAAGATGTCGCCGGCGCCCAGAGTGTCGACCGAATGCACCGGAAATGCCGGGGTCTCGCGGAACTGCTGCTTTTCGTCGAGCCACAGCGTACCTTTCGGGCCGCGCGTCACCGCCACGAACGCCTTGGTCAGCCGAGCAAGCTTTTTCAGCGCCTCTTCGTCGTCCTCGGTGCCCGAGGTGGCGTGCAGCGCCTCGGCCGAGCAGATCAGATGTGAGGCTGCTGTCAGCAGCCCCTCGTTCATCGCCATTGCGTTGTCGACGTCGACCACCACCGGAATGCCCCGTCGCGTCGCCTCGGCGCACAGCGGCGTGACGAAGCTGGAGCAGCGGCTTTCGGTGAGGATGGCGTCGCAGTGCTGCAGCAGCATGTCGGCGTCCGGCAGCGCGACCTTCCACAGACCAGGATCGCGGAAGGTGACGATGGTACGCTCGCCGGTCGGATCGACCAGCACCGCAGAAATCGGCGTCACCAGCCCGGGCATGTGAACGAGGTGAACCGAGCCGATGCTCTCTTCGGCCAGCTTGTCGAAGATGAACCGCGCCGCGGCCTCTTCGGCGTCGCCCATCGGGCCGCACATCTGCGCCTGACCGCCTAGCCTGGCAATGCCGATCGCGGCGTTGAGCGCGTTGCCGCCGCAGATCTCGCCGAAAGCGCTCGCCGGCACCTTGTTGCCGCGGCCCGGCACCGCCTCGACCCGGAAAGTAAGATCGCGCACCGGAATCCCGACGCACAGCACACGCGGCGCGTGCTTGGCAGTGTCGCTCATGATTGTTCCTCCAGCCAGCGGCCGAGCAGATGGTGCGCGATCGCGAACGGATGCGGTCCGACCAGCCCGTCCGGATGCGCGCGCTTCAATATCTGCGCCGCCTCGTCACGGGAAAACCACCGCGCGTCTTCCAGTTCCGTGAGATCCACGGTGATGGCCTCGGTGGTGGCGATCGCGGTGCAGGCGATCATCAGCGACGACGGATACGGCCATGGCTGCGTCATGTAGTAGCGCACGTCGCTGCACAGAATGCCGGACTCCTCGACGATCTCGCGGCGCACCGCGTCTTCGATGGTTTCAGCCGCCTCGACAAAGCCGGCGAGGCACGAATACATCCCGGTCGGGAATTGCTTCTGCCGGCCGAGCAGGCAGCGATCGCCGTGCGTCACCAGCATGATCACCACAGGGTCGGTGCGCGGGAAGTGCTCGGCCTTGCAGGACGGGCAGTCGCGTTTCCAGCCGCCCTGCGCCATCGCGGTGCGCGCGCCGCAATTGGCGCAATAGCCGTGGCGCTGGTGCCAGTTGACCAGCGACTTCGCCATCGCGATCGCCGAGAGTTGCTCGACCGGCAGAACTCCCTGCATCGCAAGACCGCGCAGCTCGGCAAGACCGGCGTCCGGCCGGCCCGCGAGCTTGTCTGCGGCCGGGGCGCCGATCCCCATGCCGAACACGGCAGCGCCATTGCGCAGGCCGAGGAAGATGGTGCCGGGGTTGGCGCCGAGTGCCAGCGCCTCTTTGATCGTCAGCTCGGCCCGCGGGCCGGCGGGTTCGTGCTTCACCAGCAGCGAATCGCGATGAACCACAAAGGCGCGGGTGTCGCCACGCTCCTCCATCGCCATCAGCTTGGCGTCGTTGCCGCGCAGATGCGCGGCGCGGTCGAGCACGTGGGTGACGAAAGCGGGCTGGCCGAGCGGAAACGAGGTGCTCATCGGCTCAGCTCAGCCAGATCTTGCGGCGGAGCAGGTTGATGAACTGCTGCACCTCTTCGGGATCATGCGCCAGAGGCGGCATCACGCCCCACACCGGCCGTGGCCAGGCGGCGTCGCTGGAGCGGCGTGCGATGATGTGAATGTGGAGCTGCGGCACCAGATTGCCCAGCGCCGCGACATTGAGCTTGTCGCATTTGGAGACTTCCTTGAGCGCGCGGCTCACGCGGGAGATCTCGGTCATCAATTGCGCCTGCGCCACCTCGTCCAGGTCGATGATCTCGCTCGCGCCTGCCCGCCGCGGTACCAGCAGGAGCCACGGATAATTTGCGTCCTTGATCACCAGCACCCGGCTGAGCGGCAAGTCGCCGATGTTGATGGTGTCTTGTTCGAGCCGCGGGCTCAGCGACCAGTCGGAGGGGGACATTGCGGTTCCATCGGCCCGTTGTGGGAGCGTGGGCTCTTGTCTGTGGCGGGGACGGCCGCGCGGCCGCCTGCTAGTCATACCAAGCCCCCCGGACCGGCGGAAGCGCCAGCTAGCCGAAGGTCCAAGGCGGCGACCTGCGACTTGCATTCGGTTCGGTTTGGCGCCAAATAGGCACCGGGAGATTGGCGGTGGACGAGCCTCTCGCCAACCGGGTCAGGTCCGGAAGGAAGCAGCCCTAACGAGGTCTGGATCGGGTCGCTCGTCAGTCTCCTACCTTATTTTTCGGCCGTGCTTCCCTAGGATATGGGGCGCTGCGGCCGGACCAGGGTGGATCAGGACCGGCGGATGCCGGTCCGGTGCGAGGGGTGTTCCGGGCCAGCCGCATGATCCTGCCCCGTCCCCAGCGCCCCGCTTGTTTCCGCAATCCGGCGCCACAGACACAGCATTGCGGACCGACCGATGAGTGACACTGGCCTTTCTGCGACGCCGCCCGCCGCTCCCGAGCAGCCGGCCAGCGTGAGCACGCCGGGCGGTGCCTATCGGGTGCTGGCGCGGAAATATCGCCCCAACAGCTTCGAGGATCTGATCGGCCAGGAAGCGGTGGTCCGCACCGTGTCCAACGCGTTCGATACGGGCCGGATTCCGCAGGCCTGGATTCTCACCGGCGTCCGCGGGGTCGGCAAGACCACCACGGCGCGCATCCTGGCGCGGGCGCTGAACTACGAATTGCCGGACGGCTCGGTGAAGGGGCCGACCATCCACATGCCGGTGCACGGCGTGCACTGCAAGGCGATCATGGAAAGCCGGCACATGGACGTGCTGGAGATGGACGCCGCCTCGCACACCGGCGTCGACGATGTCCGCCAGATCAACGACAGCGTGCGCTATGCGCCGGCGAGCGCGCGCTACAAAGTCTACATTATCGACGAAGTCCACATGCTGTCGACGGCGGCGTTCAACGCCTTCCTGAAGACGCTGGAGGAGCCGCCGGAGCACGCCAAATTCGTGTTCGCCACCACCGAGATTCGGAAAGTGCCGGTGACGGTGTTGTCGCGCTGCCAGCGCTTCGACCTGCGCCGGGTCGAAGCCGACGTGCTGATGAACCATCTGTCGAACATCGCCCAGAAGGAAGGCGTCGAGGTCGAGCCGGAAGCGCTCGGCATCATCGCCCGTGCGGCCGAAGGTTCGGTGCGCGATTCACTGTCGCTGTTCGATCAGGCGATCGCGCATGCGGCCGGCCTGGTGCGCGCCGACGCCGTTCGTCAGATGCTCGGGCTGGCCGACCGCACCCGGGTGATCGAACTTTTCGACGCGCTGGCGCGCGGGGACATCGCTGCCGCGTTCGCCGAATTCCGCGACCAATACGACACCGGCGCTGACCCGGTGGTGGTGCTTTCCGATCTCGCCGAGTTCGTCAATTTCGTCACCCGCGTGAAGATCGTGCCGGCGATCGCCGACAATGTCGCGTTCGGCGAAACCGAGAGGGTGCGCGGCCGCGAGTTCGCCGCCAAGCTGTCGATGCGGGTGCTGTCGCGGATGTGGCAGATGCTGCTGAAGGGTGTCGCCGAGGTGCAGGGCGCGACCCGCCCGGCCGCCGCCGCCGAGATGGTGCTGGTGCGGATCGCCTATGCGGCCGATCTGCCGACCCCGGACGAAGCGCTGCGGATGCTGCAGCAGAACGGTGGTGACGCCCCGGCCGCAATCGGCAGCGGCGCCAGCAGTGGTCGCGGCGGCACCTCCGCCGCGATGTCGTCGGCCGCATCCTTGTCCGCACCCGGCGCGCCTGCGATGTCGCGCAGCGCGCCGTCGATGAGCGCAGCCACTGCGCCGACCATGCTGCGCGGTGGTCTCGATGGCGCCGCCCGCTCGCCGGTCAGTGCGCCGGCCCCGGAGCCCGAACCGCCGGCGCTGAAGATCACCACGTTTCCGCAACTCGTCGCGCTGGCTTCGGAAAAGCGCGACGTGATGACACGGCTGGCGCTCGAAGCCGACGTCCGGCTGGTGCGAATCGAGGACGGGCGGCTCGAACTGGCGCTGGAGCCCACCGCCTCGCGCAGCCTGATCAACGAACTCGGGCGCAAGCTCGAGCAATGGACCGGCCGGCGCTGGACGGTGATCGTCTCCAACGCGCCCGGCCAGCCGACATTGCGCCAGCAGAGCGAGGCGCAGCAGAACGAGCGTGAGCGGGCGGCGGAGAACGATCCGCGGGTGCAGGAAGTCCTGGCGCGGTTTCCCGGCGCCAAACTGACGGTGCGGCGGCTCGCCTCCGAGCCGGTGGAGATCGAGTCTGATATGGACGATCCCTCCGAGCGAATCGACGAAGACGACTAGCGATCTGAAAGGAATCCGATCATGGCTGACTTTCTCGGCATGATGAAACAGGCGGCGCAGCTTCAATCGAAGATGAAGGCGATGCAGGCCGAACTCGACCAGATCGAGGTCGAAGGGCTGTCCGGCGGCGGCCTCGTCAAGGTGCGGATGAGCGCCAAGATGGAGGTGCGTGGCATCTCGATCGACCCGTCGCTGATCAACCCCGAGGAGCGCGAAGTCCTCGAAGATCTTCTGGTGGCGGCGCATGGCGACGCCCATCGCAAAGCGGAAGCGGCGATGCAGGAGAAAATGCAGGCGCTGACCGGGGGCCTCGGCCTGCCGCCTGGACTCGGCCTAGGTTAGTCTTTTCCGGCCTTTCGATTCGCCCCACCAAACGCCCGTCTCCGTGACGAGACCGGCGGAAGCCGTGCGTCGCGCGTCCGACCACCGAACGGAGACGAATTCCCGATGGCCAGTTCGGTCGCAGGCCCCGAGATCGAACGTCTGATCCAGTTGCTGGCGCGGCTTCCCGGATTGGGGCCGCGGTCGGCGCGCCGCGCCGCGCTGCATCTGATCAAGAAGCGCGACGCGCTGATGGCACCGCTCGCCGCGGCGCTCCAGGTCGCGATCGACAAGATCCAGGTGTGTACAACCTGCGGCAACATCGACACGCAGAATCCCTGCACGGTATGCACTGATCCGCGGCGCGATTCCTCGATCATCGTGGTGGTGGCCGACGTCGCCGATCTGTGGGCCCTCGAACGCGCGTCCGCCACAAACGGCCGATACCACGTTCTCGGCGCGACGCTGTCGCCGCTCGACGGCGTCGGCCCGGATGATCTGACGATCGACGCTTTGGTGAAGCGCGCGCACGATCCCGGCGTCGCCGAGATCATCCTGGCGCTGAACGCGACTGTCGACGGCCAGACCACCGCACATTACGTCACCGACCTTTTGCAGGACGCAGGCGTCAAGGTGACCCGGCTCGCCCATGGCGTGCCGGTCGGCGGTGAACTCGACTATCTCGACGAAGGAACGCTGTCGGCGGCGATGCGACAGCGTACCTTGTTCTGACCTAACCGGATTGGACCTGATGACTCGATTCCGCTTCCCGTTCTTGACGATCGCCGCGCTCGCCGTCACGCTCGCCGCCCCCGCGGCATCGGCGAATGACGCGCCACAGGGCGGCCAGGCGCAGGCGGCGCTGCCGAAGCCCACCGCGCTGCGGATCGGCGACCTGCTCAGCGGCGAACTCAACGCGCTGAAGACGCGGGCGAGGGGCAAGGCCGGCCCGGTTTATCAGCTCGTCAGCGATCCGCGCCGGCTGCCGGCGCCGTCCGGGCTCTGCAACCTCGAAAACGGCCCGGAGACGTTCCAGATCGTTCCGGCGGACGAAGCCCAGGCATCGCAATTGAAGTCTCACCGCGGCAAACAGGTCGCGCTGAAGGTCGGGTCGGTGGCGTGCGCCAGCGAGCCCGGCCAGATCAGCGAAGCGGTCGTGACCAAATGGAGTCTGGTGAAGTAAGCCGCAGCCACTCGCGTTCGTGGGGAGCGAGCGTTTGCTACGCCTTCGCCGGCCGGAGCGCGGCGAAGTGGTCGCGGCGTTGCAGAAAGGCCAGCAGCACCAGGCTCGGGACGGCCACTGCGACGCTGATGATGAAGAATGCCGGCCAGCCGGTCGCCTGTGCCACGTAGCCGGCGCCGGCCGACAGATAGGTGCGGCCGACCGCGGCCAGCGCGGTGAGAAGCGCGTACTGCGTTGCGGTATGTAGCGGGTTCTGGCACAGCGCCGACAGGTACGCGACGAAGATCACCGTGCCGATCGCGCCGGTGAAATTCTCCACCGAGATCGCCATCGCCAGCGCCCATTGATTGACGCCGACGGTCGACAGCCAGGCGAACGCCAGATTCGACACCGCCTGCAGCACCGCCCCGATCCACAGGCTGGTGACCAGCGAATAGCGCCGGGCCAAATAGCCGCCGGCGAAGCCGCCGATCAGCGTTGCCGCCAGCCCGACTCCCTTGACGATCGCCGCATAGTCGTTGCGCGAATAGCCGAGATCGATCACGAACGGCGCCGTCATGGTGCCGGAGAACGCGTCGGTGAACTTGAACAGCACCACGAAGGCGAGGACGGTGAGCGCATCCTTGCGGGTGAGAAATTCGGTGAAGGCGCCGAGCGCCGCGTGGAACACCCGCTTGAAGCTGCTTTCGCCGCTGGTCGCCGCTTCGGCGCGGCGTGACTGCTCCGGCTCGGTGGCGACCAGCGCCGTGACGGTGCCGATCAGCACCATTGCGGCCATCGTCACATAGCCCCACATCCACGCGGTGTTGCGCGTCAATCCAGTGCTCTCATAAGCGCTGACCAGGAACAGCACGCCGGCGGTCGAGATTAACATGCCGATCCGGTATGCGGCCACATAGGACGCCATACCGGCAGCCTGCTCGTCTTCCGGAAGGCTCTCCACGCGGAAGGCGTCGATGACGATGTCCTGGGTCGCCGAGGCGGCGGCGACCAGCAACGCGCCGATTGCCACATACAGCGGCGACTTCGCCGGATCGGTGAGCGCCAGCAGCAGGATTGCGGTGATCAGCAATAGCTGCGCGAACACCAGCCAGCCGCGACGGCGGCCGAAGGCGCGCGTCAGCAGCGGGACATGCAGCGCATCGACCAGCGGCGCCCAGATGAACTTCAGCGTGTAGGGCGTGCCGACCAGCGCGAACAGCCCGATGGTGCCGAGATCGACGCCGGACTCCCGCATCCACACCAGCAGCGTCGAGCCAGACAGCGCCAGCGGAAGCCCCGACGCGAACCCGAGAAACAGCACCACCAGCACGCGGTGCTGCAAATACACCGCCATCGCGTCGCGCCAGCCCGGCTTGGCGGGACTCTGCGGAGCGGCGGGATCGGCCTGTGGCAGGCCGGAGGCGGGGCTAGTCATGGGGTGAATCTATCCGATTCGGCGGCGCCAAGCGGGCGGCCGCGGTGATGATGGCCGGAGCCCTGCTTCGTCAGCTCCGCGTCATTTCGTCGATGCGGAAGCTCGCTGCGGCGAACAGGTCAGCGCGGTCGGGCGCCAACGGCGCTTCGGGCGCGGAAGCCGCTCCAGGGGCGGCCGGGTCGCTGAAGTCCAGCTCCTCGATCCGAGCGGCGCGGCGCTCGATCTTGTCGGCCGAGATCAGGATCTGGCGGACGTCGTCGTTGACCTGGCCGAAATGGGTCTGCAGTTTGGTGACGCGCTCGCGCAAGCGTGCCAGATCGTCGGACAGGCTGAGCACTTCGGTGCGGATCTGGTCGGCGGCGTCGCGCATGCGCGCGTCCTTCAGGATCTGCTGCATCACCTGGATCGCCAGCATCAAGAGCGACGGCGACACCAGCACGACGCGGGCACGATAGGCCTTCTGAATCACGTCGTCGAAACCGTCGTGGATTTCCGCATAGACCGACTCCGACGGCACGAACATCAGCGCGGTGTCCTGGGTCTCGCCCGGGATCAGATATTTCGACGCAATGTCGTCGACGTGGCGCATCACGTCGATGCGCAGCCGCTGCGAAGCGGACTTTCTCTCCTCGTCGGTCCGCGCCTCGCGCAGCGCTGTGACGGCTTCGAGCGGGAACTTGGCATCGATGCACAGCGGCGGCTGATCCGGCATCAGCACCACGCAGTCCGGCCGCTTGCCGGTCGACAGCGTGTATTGGAACGCGAACGAGCCCTTCGGCAGCCCGTCCTGCACGATCGTTTCCATCCTGGCCTGGCCGAACGCGCCGCGCGCCTGCTTGTTGGCGAGCACGTCGCGCAGGGTCGTCACCTGGTCGGTCAATTCGGTGAGGTTGTCATGGGCACGGTCAATGATGCCGAGCCGCTCGTGCAGCGCCTGCAGGCTCTGCATGGTGTAGCGGGTCGACTGGGTCAGCGACTGGCCGAACCGGTGGGTGACGCTGTCGAGCCGTTCGCTCATCGCCCGGGCCATCTCGGCCTGGCGGCCGGCGAGCGCCCGGCCCATCGCATCGACCCGGCCGTTGGCCTCGTGCTGGGCCCGCATCAACAGCGCCAGCCGCTGGTCGATCTCTGCGCCCCGCCGCGCGGCGCTGCCGCGGGCCACCAGCACGGCGATGATCGCGAGCAGCGCCAGTGCCACGACTGCAATAGCCCCGCCGGCCATTCCGACGCTGACCGGGAGGTCGCCGAACCTGAACAGGATCTGATCCATCGCCGCCGGTGTCGCAGATTGCACATTCATGGGGAACGAAGATAGAACGGGGCGCTGAACAGACCTTTAAGCCCGAACGCGCCGAAAGTGGCAGAGGCTCCGTTCGGTCCCGGATTGACCGCAACGTCGGCGCCGCTTAAATCGCCGCCATGGCCCTGCGCGAAATCATCATCCTGCCCGACAAGCGGCTACGTGAAATCTCCAAGCCCGTCGCCGAGGTGACGACCGAGATCCGCAAGCTCGCCGACGATATGTTCGAGAGCATGTACGAGGCCCCCGGAATCGGGCTGGCGGCGATCCAGATCGCCGAGCCGGTGCGGCTGATCACGATGGATATCGTCCGCAAGGAGGGCGACGGCAAAAGCGATCCGCGCGCCTTCATCAATCCTGAGATCGTCGGCGCGTCCGCTGAGATGAACGTCTATGAGGAAGGCTGCCTGTCGATCCCGGAATACTACGCCGAGGTCGAGCGCCCGAAGACGGTGCGGATCCGCTACACCGATCTCGACGGCAACGTCCGGGAAGAGGACGCCGACGGTCTGTTCGCGACCTGCATCCAGCACGAGATCGACCACCTCAACGGCGTGCTGTTCGTCGATCACCTGTCGAAGCTGAAACGCGCGATGGTGATTCGCAAGTTCGAGAAGGCTGCCAAGCGCGGCATCAAATACGTCTGAGCGCTCGCGCAGGTGACCGGCGGGCGCGTTGCGGCCGCTCGGCATCCATCGCCAGATCTGTCCGGGACTTATGTCATGCCGCTTCGCCTCGTCTTCATGGGCACGCCCGAATTCGCGGTGCCGACGCTGCTGGCGCTGTCGGCCTACGGGCACGACATTGCCGCGGTTTACACGCGCGAGCCGAAACCGGCCGGTCGCGGCATGAAGCTGCAGGAGACGCCGGTGGCGCTCGCGGCACATCGGCTGCAGGCGCCCGTGCTGACGCCGAAGACGTTGCGCACCGAGGAGGCGCTGGCGAACTTCCGCGCCCACGAGGCGGATGCGGCCGTCGTCGTCGCTTATGGCATGATTCTGCCGCAGCCGATTCTCGATGCGCCCGCACTTGGCTGCTTCAATCTGCACGGCTCGCTGCTGCCGCGCTGGCGCGGCGCCGCGCCGCTCAATCGCGCCATCATGGCGGGTGACGCCGAACCCGGCGTGCTGGTGATGAAGATGGACGCTGGCCTCGACACCGGCGACGTTGCGATGGCCGAGCGGATCGCCATTACCGACGCCATGACGGTCACCGACGTGCACGATCAGCTCGCCCGGCTCGGCGCCGACCTGATGGTGCGGGCGATGGCGGCGCTGGAGCGCGGCGGGCTGCAGCTCACCAGACAGCCCGAAGATGGCGTCACCTACGCGGCCAAGATCGACAAGGCCGAGGCCAGGATCGACTTTTCGCAGCCGGCGCGCGCGGTGCTGCGCCACATCCACGGCCTGTCGCCGTTCCCGGGCGCGTGGTGCGAATTGCCGATCGAAGGTCAGCCGGTGCGGATCAAGGTGCTGCGCTGCGCGCTCGCCGAGGGCCGCGGTACGCCGGGCGAAGTGATCGGCGATGATCTCACGATTGCTTGCGGCGACGGCGCGATCCGGATCGCGCAATTGCAGCGCGCCGGCAAGCAGCCGATGACCGCCGAGGAGTTTTTGCGCGGCACCCCGATCGCGAAGGGCGTGCGGGTGGCTTAGGGTTCTATCCGAGCCGCTACCCCAATCGTCGGCCGTCACCACCCGCGAATGCGGGTGGCCCAGTATCCCAGAGCGTTCGTGATCTGTTACTGACGCTCTGCAATACTGGGTCGCCCGGTCGAGCCGGGCGATGACGACAGAATTCGGGGCTACGCCGCGCCCTAAAGATGAGTCGCATGCCCCGCTACAAACTCACCATCGAATATGACGGCGCGCCGTTTTGTGGCTGGCAGTTGCAGCCGAAGCTGCCGTCGGTGCAGGGCGCGCTGGAGGCGGCGGCGCTGGCGACCTGCGGCGAGGCGGTGCGGGTGCACGGCGCCGGCCGCACCGACGCCGGCGTCCATGCGCTCGGGCAGGTGGCGCATCTCGACATCGCCAAGCCGTTCCGCGCCGACAAACTCCGCGACGCGCTGAACGCCCATCTGCGGCCCAACCCGGTCGCGGTGCTGGCGGCCGAGATTGTGCCTGAGACGTTCGAAGCGCGGTTCTCGGCCGTGAGGCGGCATTATCGCTACCGCATCGCCAACCGCCGCTCTAACCTGGCGCTGGATCTCGGCAAGGTGTGGCGGGTGCCGAAGTCGCTCGATACCGACGCGATGCACCGCGCCGCGCAGGTGCTGATCGGCAAGCACGACTTCACCACATTCCGCGACACCGAGTGCCAGGCGGCCTCGCCGGAGAAGACCCTCGACGTGCTCGACGTGATCCGCGACGGCGACGCCGTCGATATCGTCACGAATGCGCGCTCCTACCTGCACAGCCAGGTCCGCTCGATGGTCGGCTCGCTGGTCTGGGTCGGCGAAGGCCGCTGGACCGCAGATGATCTCGCCGCCGCACTTGCCGCGCGTAAGCGCTCCGCCTGCGGCCCGGTCGCTCCGCCGGAGGGGCTGTACCTGGTCCAGGTGGATTATTGAGCCAAGCGGCCGTCATTCCGGGGCGCGCGGAGCGCGAACCCGGAATCTCGAAGCGTTCTGCGACTCTGTCGTTTCCACAACTGCGAGATTCCGGGTTCGCTCGCTTTGCGAGCGCCCCGGAATGACGGGTCGTTGTGATTACTTGAAATACCGCTCCAGCACGCCACGATAGATCGCGGTCAGCTTGTCGAGGTCGCTCACCGGCGTGCGTTCGTCGATCTGGTGCATGGTCTGGCCGACCAGGCCGAATTCGACAACCGGGCAGAACTTGGCGATGAAGCGCGCGTCGGAGGTACCGCCGCCGGTGTTGAGATCGGGCGTCCGGCCGGTCACTTCCGCGATCGCGGCGCCGACCAGATCGGTGAAGGCGCCGGGTTTGGTGACAAACACATCGGCGTTCGACGGCAGCCACTCGATCCGGGCGCGGATGCGGTTGCCGCAGGCCACCGCCAGCCGCTGCTCGACCAGCGCCTTCAGCGTGTCTTGCGTGTGGTGATCGTTGAAGCGGATGTTGAACTTGGCGCGTGCCTGCGCCGGGATCACGTTGGTGGCCGGATTGCCGACGTCGACCGAGGTGAATTCGAGATTGGATGGCTGGAACTGCGCCGAGCCGGCGTCGAGCGGTTCGGCGTTCAGCGCGGTGATCAGTCTGGCGATGTCCGGCACCGGATTGGCGGCGCGGTGCGGATAGGCGACGTGGCCCTGCGTGCCGTCGACGATCAGCACGCCAGATTGCGAGCCACGCCGGCCGATCTTGATAGTATCGCCGATCGCCTCGACATTGCTCGGCTCGCCGACGATGCAGTGGTCGAATTGCTCGCCGCGTTCGGCGGCCCATTGCAGCAGCTTGACGGTGCCGTTGACCGCGACGTCCTCCTCGTCGCCGGTGATCAGGAACGAGATCGAGCCTTTGCCGGATTGTTGCGGCTGGCCGCCGTTCGCCGCCAGATAGTTCAGCGTCGCCGCCACCGCGCAGGCGATGCCGCCCTTCATGTCGACCGCGCCGCGGCCATACAGCAGGCCGTCGGCGACGTCACCGGAAAACGCGTCGTGGGTCCATGCGTCCGTATCGCCCGCCGGCACCACATCGGTGTGGCCGGCGAAGCAGAGATGCGGCGCGCTGGTGCCGATCCGCGCATACAGATTGTCGATATCGGCGGTGCCTGGCTCGCTGAATGTGATGCGATGCACGTCGAAGCCGGCGCCCTTCAGCAGCGTTTCCAGCACGCCGAGCGCGCCGGCATCGGCCGGCGTCACCGACGGACAGCGCAGCAGCGCCTGCGCGATCTCGAGCGCGGTCGCGGTCACGGTGCGGTCAGTCCCGCAGCAGTTCGTTGATCGAGGTCTTGGAGCGGGTGCGCTCGTCGACGCGCTTGACGATCACCGCGCAGGCGGTGGCCGGGCCGGGAGCGCCGTTCTTGAGCGGCTTGCCGGGCAACGTGCCGGGTACCAGCACGGCATATTCGGGCACTTCGCCGATGAAAGTTTCGCCGGTCTCGCGGTCGACGATCTTGGTCGAGGCGCCGAGGAACACGCCCATCGCCAGCACGGCACCCTTGCGCACGATCACGCCTTCGGCGACCTCGGAGCGGGCGCCGATGAAGCAGTCGTCCTCGATGATCACCGGGCCGGCCTGCAGCGGCTCGAGCACGCCGCCGATGCCGGCGCCGCCGGAGATGTGGACGCGCTTGCCGATCTGGGCGCAGGAGCCGACCGTGGCCCAGGTGTCGACCATGGTGGATTCGTCCACATAGGCGCCGAGATTGACGAAGGACGGCATCAGCACCGCGTTCTTGGCGATGAAGGCGGAGCGGCGGACGATCGCGCCCGGCACCGCGCGGAAGCCGGCTTCGCGAAAACGGTTCTCGCCCCAGCCCTCGAACTTCGACGGCACCTTGTCCCACCAGTTGGCGCCGCCGGGACCACCGGCGATCACGCCCATGTCGTTGAGCCGGAACGACAGCAGCACCGCCTTCTTCAGCCACTGATTGACCGTCCAGGCGCCGGAGGCGTCGCGCTGCGCCACCCGCACCTTGCCCTGGTCGAGCAGATCCAGCGCGTCGTTGACTGCCTCCCGAACCTCACCCTGGGTCGCAGGCGTGACGGTGTCGCGGGCGTCGAAAGCGGCGTTGATGGTAGATTCCAGGGCAGTGAGCGGCATCGACGGGTCCTTGGCGAGTGTCGGAAAAGCGTTGCGTGTCAACGCGGACGTTGACGCTTTGTCCGGATTCGCCGCTGCGGAGTCAAGGCGCCGCCTGGTCCCCACGTCGGCATCAGGCTTGTCCGGGCGATCCAGTAATTCTAGGGCGTTAGATGGAAGATCGCGAGCGCTCTGCGATACTGGTTCGCCCGCCTGCGCGGGCGATGACGGTTGTGGGATGTGGCGACGCCGGTTTCCATTCTCCCGCGTCATCGCCCGGCTCGTCCGGGCGATCTAGTATCCCAGAGCGCTCGACTATTGGGGAGGCCGCCGATGCCGCGGCAGTTCTACGTCTATATCCTCGCCAGCCGGGTCGGTGGCACGATCTACGTCGGCGTCACCAACGACCTCGTCCGCCGCATCGCCGAACACAAATCCAAGGAGGTCGAGGGTTTCACGCTGCGCTACGGCGTCGATCGGCTGGTGTATTTCGAGGTGTTCGACGATGTCGAGAATGCGATCCGCCGTGAGAAGCGGCTGAAGAAGTGGCCGCGGGAGTGGAAGGTCAGGCTGATCGAACAGCACAATCCGGATTGGAATGATCTGTACCCGGAGATCGCCGGTCCTGCCTAACTGGCGCACTGGAATACTGGTTCGCCCGCCTGCGCGGGCGATGACGTCGTTATTGGGGAGGCGCGGTGCCTTACGCCGCGGCGCTCAGCGTCTTCAAAAATCCCGTCAGATCGTCCGTGACGTGATCGACATAGGCGGCGTCGCGGCCTTCGAGTTCCCAGTCTTCACGCACCACCTCCTGGCTTCCGTCGGGCACGACCAGCACGGTGGTCATGCCGAGCTGGTGCGGCACCGTGAGGTTGCGGGCGAGGTCTTCGAACATCGCGGCGCGCGCCGGGGCGACGCCGTGGCGGTCGAGGAAGCGGCGGTAGGTCTGCGGCGCCGGCTTCGGCTCAAGGTCGGCGGCGACGATGTCGAACACCGCCTCGAAATGATGCCTGATGCCGAGCCGCTCCAGCACCTTGCCGGCGTGCGCTACCGAGCCGTTGGTCAGGATCAGTTTGCGCCCCGGCAGCCGTTCGATCGCATCACCCATCTCCGGATTGGGCTCGAGCGGCGAATGGTCGATGGCATGGACGTAAGCGAGGTAGTCGTCGGCGTGGACGCCGTGCTCTGTCATCATCCCGCGCATCGTGGTGCCGTAGCGCTTGTAGTAATCCTTCTGGATGCGGAAGGCCTCCTCCGGAGTCACTTTCAGCCAGGCGGCGACGAAGTCGCGAATCCGCGCATCGACCTGCTGCCACAGATTGAGGTGATGCGGATACAGCGTGTTGTCGAGGTCGAACACCCAGGTTTCGACGTGATCGAAGTCGCGTTTGCCGAGCTGCATCATGGTGCCGTGAACCTGAGTGTCTTGCCGTCGGAAAGATCGACCGCAGCAAAGCCTGTGGCGGTGAGGCCGCGCCCGGCGCAGTCACCCTGTTCGCCGATCTCGAACTTGCTGTCGCGGGTGCACAGCAAGGTGCCGCCTCCCCAGTTCAGTGCGCGGCCCTTGATGCTGACCGGGCGGCCGCTGCCGTCGACCGCTTCGGCAAAGCTGAACACCCGTTTCGGCTGCGTACCGAGATCGGGACGCTGACATTGTCCGGGCGCGATGCCGTACCAGCCGCGGCTGGTGATCGTCTTGCCGTCGTCCTCGGCAACCGCCGCCATGATCTTGTACCTGGTGTCGTTGCACCAGGTCAGCCCCCCGCCGGACGGCTGCTGTACCGCCTTGATGATCACGTCGAAGAAATCCGGAGCGTCGACGATCTCCGGTTTCAGCCCCCGGCTTTTGAGGAAGGCGGACAGCGCCGCTCGCGTCTTCGGGCCGTCGACGCCGTCGATCGGCGAGGCATCGTAGCCGGCGATCAGCAGCAGCCGTTGGATCGCAGCCAGCTTGGCCTGCTCGTCGTCGTAGTCGGAATCCTCGGCCAGATACGCGATCTTGTTGCCGTCCTCGGTGTCGGTCGGCTTGATCTCGGTGAAGGCGGCGAGCGTCTGGCTGCCGCGGCACTGACGGGCGGCGGCGATGACGAAATTGTCCTCGGCGACGCACAGGCGGTCGGTGCCGTTCTGCGGCAGCGGCGAGGCGCCGTACAGCGGCAGCACGCGGGCGTTCAGCATGATCTTGTCGGCGTTGAGCGCGCCCTGCAGCACCACGCGGCACTGCGCCGGATCGATCCGCAGCCAGCCGCGCGTCGCCGTGGCGCCGCTCGAATCCACCCCGATCGCCGCCTCGACCACGTAGCTCATGCGGTTGCAGAGCTTCAGGTCGGCGTGGGCGGCGGAGGTGAGGGCGAGGGTGGTGACAAAGGTGGCGAGGGCGCGCGATCTCCACCCCGTCATGCCCGGCCTTGTGCCGGGCATCCACGTCTTGCTGAGAAAACCGCCGGAAAGACGTGGATGGCCGGGACGAGCCCGGCCATGACGGATGTTATCGCCGCCGCCCCGCATCACTTGTGGATCAGCGTGCCGGTGCCCTGGTTGGTGAACAGTTCGAGCAGCACCGCGTGCGGCACCTTGCCGTCGAGGATGACGACGCCTTCGACGCCCTGTTCGAGCGCGTAGATGCAGGTCTCGACCTTCGGAATCATGCCGCCCGAAATGGTGCCGTCGGCGATCAGCTTGCGGGCGTCCTTGATCGACAGTTCGGGGATCAGCTTCTTGTTCTGGTCGAGCACGCCGGGCACGTCGGTCAGCAGCAGCAGGCGCTTCGCCCGCAGAGCGCCGGCGACCGCGCCCGCGAAGGTGTCGGCATTGACGTTGAAAGTCTGGCCCGACGCGGAGGTCGCCAGCGGCGCCAGCACCGGGATCAGCTCGTGCCCGATCAACTGGTTGAGCAAGGTCAGGTCGACCTTCTCGGGCTCGCCGACGAAGCCGAGATCGATCACTTCCTCGATCCGTGAATCCGGATCGACCATGGTGCGGGTCGCCTTGCTGGCGGACACCATATTGCCGTCCTTGCCGCACAGGCCGACCGCCTTGCCGCCGGCTTCGTTGATATAGCCGACGAGCTGCTTGTTGATCGAACCGGCCAGAACCATCTCGACGATCTCGATGGTGGCGGCGTCGGTGATGCGCAGCCCGGCGGCGAATTCCGACTTGATTCCGAGGCGCTTGAGCATCTGCGCGATCTGCGGCCCGCCGCCATGCACCACCACCGGGTTCACCGCGGTCTGCTCCAGGAGCACGATGTCGCGCGCGAACGCTTTGGCGGTGTCCTCGGCGCCCATGGCGTGGCCGCCGTACTTGATGACGATGGTTTCCTCGTCGTAGCGCTGCATATGCGGCAGCGCTTCGGACAGTATCCGGGCCTGATCGAGCGGGCTGATGACGGGCGCGTCGGTCATGAAGCGGTCTTTCGAGCTGAAGGGACGGTCTGAACGAGCAATTCCGGGGCCGTTGCGGCGGGACAGATCGCTAGCACTTCGGCGCGGCCGATCCTAGAGGCCGCGGCCGCGGATCAGGGCCTGCGCCGCGGCCACAGCGCGGCGACCGCCAGCAGCAGCCAGCTCCCGATCAGGATCGAGCCGCCGGTCGGCGCCGCCATCGGAAACAGGCCTTGCCCGGTAAACTGTAGCATCGTCAGCGCGCCGGCAAACAACGCGGTGCCGAACACGAAGCCGAACGTCGCCGCCAGCCCGGGAATCCGGTGGGCGATGCCGCGCTCGGTCAGCAGCACCGCCGCCGCGATTGCGCAGGCGTGAAACAGCAGCATCGACGATGTCGGGCCGAGCCGGCCGGCGTCCGGCACATGGGCGGCCGCGGCGGCGAGCGCCACGCCGGCGGCCCCGTACAGGCCGGCGATCGCAATCAGGAGGCGGAGGGCGGCGTGCATCAGCGGCGCTCGTCGAGCAGGCGGATCATCGCGGCGCGCAGCTCCGGCATTCCGGCGCCGGTGCGCGAAGAGGTGGTCAGCACCTCGGGGAATGCGGCCGGATGCTTGGTCAGTGCCGCGACGGTCGCGGTCACCCGCTCGGAGAGCTCGGCGGCTTTGACCTGATCGGCCTTGGTCAGCACGATCTGGTAGCTGACCGCGGCCTTGTCGAGGGTCTTCAGGATGTCGAGGTCGACATCCTTCAGCCCGTGGCGGCCGTCGATCAGCACATAGACCCGCGCCAGCGTGGCGCGGCCCTGCAGGAAATGATGGATCAGCGAGGTCCAGGACGCCACCTTGGCCTTGGAGGCGGCGGCGTAGCCGTAGCCCGGCATATCGACCAGCCGCAGCCCGGCATTGGGCGGGCCTTCGAAGAAGATCAGCTCCTGGGTACGGCCAGGCGTGTGCGAGGTCCGAGCCAGCGCGTTGCGGCCGGTCAGCGCGTTGATCAGGCTCGACTTGCCGACATTGGAGCGGCCCGCGAACGCGATTTCGACGCTGCCCATCGGCGGCAATGTCTCGATCGACGGCGAGGCCCAGATGAAATGCCAGTCGCCTGCGAACATCTTGCGGCCGCGTTCGATCAGAGCTGGATCGATGGTGTCGGTCATTGAGATTCCAAGTCCGGGGCACGGCCGCGCCCCAGGCACGGCCGTCATTCCGGGCGCGCGCTTGCGCGCGAACCCGGAATCTCTGTGCGCAACAACCTCTGGATTCCGGGTTCGCGAGCTAGGCTCGCGCCCCCGGAAAGACGGCCCGTGTGAAAGGTCAGGCCGTCTTTTTCTTTTTACTGAACGACGATTTCAGGTTGTCGAACAGCTCCACCTTCACGCCGTTGCGACGCATGATGTAGGCCTGCTGGATCACCGACAGCAGGTTGTTCCAGGCCCAGTAGATCACCAGACCGGCCGGGAAGTGCGCCAGCATGAAGGTGAAGATCACCGGCATCCAGGCGAAGATCATCTGCTGGGTCGGATCCGGCGGCTGCGGGTTCAGCTTCATCTGGAACCACATCGTGAAGCCCATCACCAGCGGCCAGGCGCCGAGCACCAGATAGTGGCCGAGCACCGGGATCGCGGTCGGATCGTAAGGGATCAGGCCGAACAGGTTGAACAGGTTGGTCGGATCCGCCGCCGACAGGTCGTGAATCCATCCGAAGAACGGCGCGTGCCGCATTTCGATGGTGACGAACAGCACCTTGTACAGCGAGAAGAACACCGGGATCTGCAGCAGGATCGGCAGACAGCCGGCGACCGGATTGATCTTCTCCTTGCGGTAGATCTCCA
The DNA here is from genome assembly GCF_010906995.1 of Rhodopseudomonas sp. WA056. NCBI lineage: Bacteria > Pseudomonadati > Pseudomonadota > Alphaproteobacteria > Hyphomicrobiales > Nitrobacteraceae > Rhodopseudomonas > Rhodopseudomonas sp. WA056. The sequence continues at coordinate 24,463 of NZ_QPFS01000032.1, forward strand.
TCATCTCCTGCTGCTGCTTCACCTTGTCGTCGGGGTGACGCTCCTTGAGCGCGAGAAGCTGCGGCTGGATCGCCTTCATCTTCGCCATCGAGGCGTAGGATTTGTTGGCGAGCGGCAGGAAGATCAGCTTGATCAGCACAGTGACCAGCAGAATTGCGACGCCGAAATTTCCAACCAGATGGAAGAAGAAGTCGAGCGCCAGGAACATCGGTTTGGTGATGAAGTAGAACCATCCCCAGTCGATCAAGAGGTCGAAATGGTTGAGGCCGAGCTGGCGGTCGTATCCGCCGAGGCCGGCGAACGGGAAGTTGATGCCGACCACGCGGGCTTCCTTGGCGCCGGCGAACAGCCGGGCGTTGGCGCTCACCGTCCCGCCGATCGGAACCGTGCGGGCGTCTTCGAGATAGTCGGTCTGATAGGTGGTGACGTTGCCGGCCTTGTTGGCCGAGAACCGCGCCTGAAGCTGCGCGGTGTTGTCGGGCAACAGCGCCGAAGCCCAGTATTTGTCGGTGATGCCGAGCCAGCCGTTGGTCGCCTTGAAGCCGACTGACTTGGCTTCGTCGATCTTGCTGTAGCTGTATTCCTGCAGGCCGTGCTCGCCGAGATAACCGATCAGGCCTTCATGGAGGATGTAATAGCCCTCGACGTGGGGCGTGCCGTGGCGCGAGATCAGTGCGAACGGATACAGCGTCACCGGGGCGGCGCCGGTGTTGGTGACGTCGTCCTTGACGGTGAACAAATAGCGATCGTCGACGGCGATCTGGCGGCGGAAGGTCAGGCCCTCGCCATTGTCCCATTTCAGCGTGACCGGATTGGCCGGCGTCAGCGCGCCCGAGCCTTCCTGGGTCCAGACCGTGTTGTGGTCCGGCAGCTTGACGTTGGCGCCGGCTGCGCCGACCCAGCCGAACTCGGCATAATACGGCCGGGCGCTGCCCGACGGCGAGAACAGCTCGATCGGCGGCGACTTCGGGTCGACCGTTTCGCGATACTGCGTCAGCGCCAGATCGTCGATCCGTGCACCCTTCAGCGCGATCGAACCGGATAGCTGCGTGGTTTCGACCTTGATGCGCGGGGTGGCGGCAAGTGCGGCTTCGCGGCTGACGGTCGGGGTGGCAGCGGCCTGAGGATTGGCCGGAGAGGGCGCGCCCGGGGCCGACGGAGTGCCCGGCGCAGGCGTGGCAGACGGCGTTCCCGAGGGCGCAGTGCCGGGAGGGGTGGTCTGGGGCTGCTGCTGGGCCTGCTGCGCCTGTTGGGCGGCGCGCTGCTTTTCCATCTGCGGAATGTTGATGAAATATTGCCAGCCGAGCAGCACGAGGCCCGACAGAACGACGGCGAGAATGGTGTTGCGATTGTCGGACATCGTCGGTTCTCGTCACTCACGCGGGTTTGGGCGATCGCCGCGCCGCCCGCTCGAGCGCGGTGCGCAGATCGCCGAGCATGACGGCAAAGTCGCGGCTCAGCGCCGCGCGGCGTCCGACCAGCACATAGTCGCTGTGCGGCAGCAGAAAACCGCGATCCGTCCGCTTCACCAATTCGCGCAGTCTGCGGCGAATTCGATTGCGTTCGGTCGCGGTGCCGATCTTCTTGGTCACGGTGAAGCCGACCCGGATCGGGCCCTGATCTTCGCGTCGCAGGCTCTGCAGCACGAAGGCAGGTCCGTTGATCCGCAGCCCGCCGGCAACGGCGATGAAATCCGCCCGCTGCCGCAACCGCTCCATCAACAGGTCCCGGGCGAGCCCGCTCAGGCGCTCAGACGCTTGCGTCCGCGAGCGCGGCGAGCCGCCAGCACCTTGCGGCCGCCGGTGGTGGCGAGACGGGCACGAAAGCCGTGACGGCGCTTGCGCACCAGTTTGCTGGGTTGATAAGTCCGCTTCACGGGCCGTTCTCCGTTGCCGGGTCAGTTATTCATTAAGTGGTGGGTAAGCCCGGAGATGTCGGCTCACAGATGAGCCGGATGCAGCCCAAAAATGAACCGCCCCGGGCAGAGCCGGGTCATCGCGGACAGTTGGCGCGGCTTATACGGGAGCGTCTTGGTCTCGTCAATTGCGCGCGGCGGCGGTTTTGCGCCGCGCCGGCCGTGTCGAATCCGCGCGCTCGTCTTCACGGATGAGAAAACGGTAATTTGACCTGCTTCTCGCAAAGGAGCATCTTGACATTAGATAATGTCGCGATTCCGGCCCGGGGGCCGGCGGTGAGGAGCGGACCGGAGCGAGGCGCGGTGCAGACAGCGGACAAACAGCCGGAAACGCACGCCTGGCGGCGCGGTCTGGAGCCCAAGATCGGGCTGTCCGGCAAGCTGTTGCTGCTGACGATTCCGCTGATCCTGATCGCCGAAATCCTGATCTACGTGCCGTCGATCGCCAATTACCGATTGAACCGGCTGAACGACCGCCTCGCGGCCGCGAACACCGCCGTGCTGGTGCTGGATGCGTCTCCGTCGGGCCGGGTGCCCGATTCTCTTGCGCAGCAGATCCTGGATTCGATCGAGGCCCGCGCGGTGGCGATCAAGATGGGGCAGCAGCGCCGGCTGCTCGCCAGCTCCAATCTGCCGACCACGATCGATCACGTCGTCGACATGCGCAAGGTCACGCCATGGGGCGCGATTCTCGATTCCTTCGTGGTGATGCTGGAGAGCGGCAATTCGGCGATCCGGGTGGTCGGCCCGGGCGAGGGCAATGCCGAATTCATCGAGGTGGTGATCGACGCCGCGCCGCTGCGCATTGCGATGTACCGGTTCTCCAGCAATCTGTTGCTGGTGTCGCTGACCATCACCAGCCTGACCACGGCGCTGATCTATCTGGCGCTGCATTTCCTGTTCGTGCGGCCGATGCGGCGGCTGACCGCCAATATGGTGAATTTCCGTCGCGATCCGGAAAGCCCGGCCTCGATCGTGGTGCCGGGGCCGCGCGGCGACGAAATCGGCCTCGCCGAGCGCGAATTGTCGGACATGCAGCGCGATCTGGTGTCGATGCTGCATCAGAAGAGCCGGCTCGCCGCGCTCGGCCTCGCGGTGTCCAAGATCAACCACGATCTGCGCAACCTGCTGGCGTCGTCACAGCTTCTGTCGGACCAGCTCTCCAGCGTGCCGGACCCGCGGGTGCAGCGCTTCGCGCCCAAACTGGTGCGCTCGCTGGAGCGGGCGATTGCGTTCTGCCAGTCGACGCTTTCTTACGGCCGCGCCCAGGAGGCGGCGCCGGATCGCCGCAGCATCCTGATCGAGCCGCTGGTCAACGACGTCCGCGAAACCGCCGGGCTCGCCGATGATGCGTCGATCACCTGGGTGGCGGCGATCGAGCGCGGCCTGACCATCGATGCCGACCCCGACCAGTTGTTCCGTGTGCTGCTCAATTTGGTGCGCAACGCCGCGCAGGCGCTGGAAAGCCTGCCGCGCGGCGATGCCAATCTGCTGCAGATCCGCATCACCGGCCGCCGCGAGGGATCGGTGACGGTGCTCGAAGTCTCCGATACCGGCCCCGGCGTGCCGCAGAAGGCCCGCGACCACCTGTTCGAGGCGTTTCACGGCTCGGTCCGCGCCGGCGGTTCGGGACTCGGTCTCGCCATCGCGGCCGAGCTGGTGCGGGCCCATGGCGGCGACATCAAGCTGGTCGAGGGCACCATCGGCGCGACCTTCCGGATCTCGATCCCCGACCGCCCCGTCGATCTGCACAGCCTGCGCAGCGAACGCGCCCGCGCCTGACCACGGCCTGCCTTTTCGAGCTGAATCGCCGTATCCGTGCGGAATCCAAGCTGTTCGCGCCGGCAAGCTGCGCCGTCGCGATCCGGAGCCGCCTCCGCACCGGCGGTTTCGCGCACGGTGCGGGCCACCTCCGGCGCCGAGGCCGGCGGGTTTTCTCCGCGGGAATCGCGGCGCGGCGGGCGTCGTCGTCGATCCGTCAGAAAAGAGCATCCGCGGCGCTTGCCAATCCGGATCGGAGCCGCTAGCTATGGCGGCCTTCGCAGCGCTTCGCCGCTGCGGACCGCCGGCGGCTCAGGGCTTGAACCCGACGAGACCCGCGGCAGACGCGCCCGTAGCTCAGCTGGATAGAGCACCAGACTACGAATCTGGGGGTCAGAGGTTCGAATCCTTTCGGGCGCGCCATTTCAACGGACAGGCTTGGAGATTGGGCGGCCTCATCGCGCGACCTCGCGCTGAGCCGGTTTGCGGGTCCGACGCCGGCGCCTTGCCGATGTCTGGCCAGTACAGCGCATCGCTGGTCGGGCGCGGTCCGAAGATCGCCTGGCCGACCCGCACCACGTCGGCGCCTTCCTCGATAGCGATCTCGTAGTCGCCCGTCATGCCCATCGACAATTGCGTCACATCGGGATGGACCGCCGCCGCGCGGTCGCGCAGCTCGCGCAACAGCCGGAAGCAGTTCCGCACCCGCGGCGGATCGGGGCTCAGGATCGCCAGCGTCATCAGTCCGCGCGGCTTCAGCCGCGGGTAGTCCGTCAGGCGCTCGACGAACGGGATCAGCTCGTCGGGCTGCAGGCCGTATTTGCTGGCTTCGCCGGAGGTGTTGACCTGCACGAAGACGTCGAGATCGCGCCCTGGGCGTCGAGGCGCCGGTTCAATTCCTCGGCCAGCCCGACGCTGTCGAGCGCATGAAACTTCGAGGCGAGCTGAATCAGATACTTCACCTTGTTGGTTTGCAGATGGCCGATGATGCTCCAACTGATCGTCAGATCCGCGAGGGCGGCGCGCTTGTCGCGCGCTTTTTCTCGCCGAAATCGGTGATGCCCGCGGCGAACGCCAGCCGCAGCACCTGCGCCGGGACCGTCTTGGCGACGGGAAGCAGCCGCACGTCTTCCGGCCGGCGGCCTGATCGACGGCAGGCGGCGGCAATGCGCTCCTGCACGGTCCGCAGGTTGGTGGCGAACATGCGCGCCGGATCGCTGCCGAACCGTGCGATGTCGTCGCCCGTCAGCCGATCTGCGACAGCCATTCCTCGAACATCCGCTGCGCGGCGATGCGTGCTTCAGGTGGGATCGTCGACGCCTGCGCCCTCAATGCGCGCGGATCGATGCCGGCTGCCGACAGCTCCGCCGCGTGTCCGGTGAGCCAGCGCTCGATGCCCCGAACGACCTCGACTTCCGGGTGAAACTGCAAGCCCAGAACGGTGCGGCCGATCGCAAAGCCCTGAGTGGCGCACAGCGCCGTGGCGGCGAGGTTTTCGGCGCCGGAGGGAATCTGGAAGGCGTCGCCGTGCCAATGCAGCACCGGGGCGCCGTCGAGATGCCGGAGCGGCCCGCGCCGCCCCGCATCGGTCAGCGTCAACGGCCCGAACCCGATTTCCTTGTGGCCCATCGGCGCGACATCGGCGCCGAGCGTCGCGGCGATCAGTTGGGCGCCGAGGCAGATGCCGAAGGTCGGCCGATTCGCGGCGAGCCGCGCCGCCAGAATCCGGCGCTCTTCGAGCAGATACGGATAGGCCTCCACTTCGTAGACGCCGATCGGTCCGCCGAGCACGATCAACAGATCCGGCTGTTCGGGACTCAGCGCCGATAGCGGTGCCTGATCGAGATCGACATAGCGGATGTCGTAGCCGGCCGCGGTGAGCACAGGTGCGAAGTAGCCGAGATCTTCGAAGACGACGTGCCGGATCACGACAGCGGTCTTCGAACGGGGCGGGTTGGTCATCGTGCACTCCGCACCACGTCTCGATACGAGTGACGCGTGCTGATCGAATGATTGTCCGAAACGGACATGTCGTCGCTCAGCATCACGCCATCGGCGGCCCCGATGTCAAGCCGCCGCGGCCATTGCGCTGCGCCGGCCGCGGTGAGAAATGCTGCCGGTTGAATGAGATCACTTCAGTTTCATGACGCGAAGCGCCGCGTATGATCGGAGTCAGGCGGGCACCATGGCACCAGTGATCATCCTTCCGGGTATCAGCGGCTCCGGAGAGTCGCACTGGCAAAGTCATTGGCAGTCCGCCACTCCCTCCTTCACGCGATTTCGCCCGGCGGATTGGGACGCGCCCGATCTCGCCGACTGGACACGGGCGCTGCGCGCCGCGCTGGCCAATGCGCCGCAGCCGGCGGTTCTGGTCGCCCACAGTCTGGCCTGCCTGCTGGTCGCGCATGCGGCCGAGCAGATCCGAGACCGTGTGCGGGGCGCGTTTCTGGTCGCGGTGCCAGATCCGGACGCTGCGGCGTTTCCGGCCGAAGCCGCGAGCTTCGGCAACCCGCCGCGGCGGCCGTTGCCGTTTCCGGCGCTGATCGTCGCCAGCGCCGACGATCCCTACGGCTCGCTCGACGACGCACGGCGACGAGCCCGCGAATGGAATGCCGGCTTGGTGATCGCCGGCGCTCACGGCCACATCAACGGCGCAAGTGGTCTCGGTGAGTGGCAGCAGGGGCGGCTGCTGTTCGATGCGTTCTGCGCCGGCTTGGGGGCTTGAGATGGATTGGGTGTCTGCGATCGCCGCGTTTTCCGTCGCCGCCGCACTGCTGACCATCACACCAGGGCTGGATACCGCGCTGGTGCTGCGGACCGCCACGGTCGAAGGCGGCGGTCAGGCGATGAAGGCGGGCGCCGGCGTGGTGAGCGGCGTGCTGGCGTGGGGGCTGCTGGCGTCTGTCGGCCTCGGCGCCGTGCTCACCGTGTCGGAGATCGGCTACCGAATTCTTCAGTATGCCGGCGCCGCCTATCTGGTCTGGCTCGGCGCCCAGATGGTCCGCGCCGCCTTCCGTCCGGCGGCGCCGGCTGATCCGACAGCGAATGCCGCTGTCACGGACCCGTTCGCCACCAATTCGTCCGGCTGGTTCCTGCGCGGCCTGATGACCAATCTGCTCAATCCGAAAGTCGGCGTGTTCTACGTCAGCTTGCTGCCGCAGTTCATTCCGCAGGACGCTCCGGTGGTGGCCTTCAGCGTCGGCCTCGCCGGCATTCACGCCGCGATGGGCCTGATCTGGTTCGCGGCGATCACGGCGGCGACGCGGCCGTTCGCCAGGCTGGTCCGCAATCCCGCGTTCACGCGCGGGATCGACGGCCTGACCGGTTCGGTGCTGATCGCCTTCGGGGTGCGGCTGGCTTTCGATCAGCGCAACTGAACGACGTCGGCGCAGGATCAGCGCAGCGCCGACGAGGTGTCGCCGCTGCGGACAGCTATCCGGGCGATGATCGCGTTGATGGCGCCGAGTGCTTTCTCGAGATCCGCCCGCGGCGGCGCGCCGATACAGAGACGAATGCCGGCGCTGATGCCGCCCACCGAGGTCGAGGACGGCGGCGTCACCAGAATGCCGATCGCCTTGGCGGCGGCATCGACTGCTTCTGCTTCCGCGGACGAAAGCGGAAGCCAGACGTGGTAGCCGATATGCGCGGGTTGATGCATCGCGGCGCCGAGCAACTCTGTCGCGATGATGCGGCGCCGGCCGGCCTCTTCCTGGATCGCGGCGCTCACCGCGTCGGCGGTGCCGTCGAGCAGCCATTGCTCCATCACCGAGCAGCTCAGCGGACTGATCATCAGCCCGCTGGCGTGCAATGCCGCCTCGGCGCGGGCGAACCAGGCGGCGGGCACCACCAGGCCGCCGATCCGTAGCGCCGGGTTCAGCGTCTTCGACAGGCTGTTGATGTAGAACACCCGATCGGGCGCCAGACTCGCGATCGGCGGATAGTCCGGGTCGGGACGCAGCGCATAGACGTCGTCTTCGATCACCACGATGTCGTGGCGGCGGCAGACCGTGGCGATCACCTCGCGCCGGCTCCTGCTCATCGAGCCGGTGGTCGGGTTCTGCATCGTCGGCGTCAGGTACACCGCGGCCGGGCGGAGCTGCTGCGTCGTCAGCTCGTGGTCGAGCGCCTCCGGCAGCATGCCCTCCTGGTCCATTGCGACGGGGCTGAGCGTCACGCCGAGATGCCGGGCGAGGCCGATGATCCCCGGATAGGTCTGCTGCTCGACGAACAGTGTGCCGGCCGGGCCGCACAGCGTCGACAGGCTGACAGCGAGCGCATGCTGGGCGCCGTTGGTCAGCAGCAGATGCGCCGGGTCGGCGTCCATCCCGAGCCGGCGAAACCATCGCGCCAGCTCGTTGCGGAATCGGATGTGGCCGATCACCGGCGGATAGGCGTTGAACACGTCGGCGTCGACACGTTTGGCCACGGCGGTCAGCGACCGCGCGATCAGCCGTTCGCTCACCGCCGATGGCGGGGCGTTGCGCGACAGGTCGATCACGTCGCCGGTGCGGGACTCGGTGACGGCCACGAAGGTGCCGCGCCCGGTGACCGAGCGGACTAGCCCGCGCCGCTCGAGGATGCCGTAAGCCTTGGTGACCGTGCCGAGCCCGATGCCGAGCTTCCAGGCGAGGTCGCGATGCGCCGGCAGCCGGGCGCCGACCTCCAGCCGCCCGATCCCGATGTCTTCCGACAACGCCGAAACCAGCCGGTCACACGGCGACTCGTCGCCGTCCGCCAGTCGCGGATGCCAGGGAGACTGCAGACGCATGCGTTCGCCTCAAAGTGTAATGTGACGCTTTATATTTTGCGTAAAGTGTCACGTCCACTAGGATCCGGAGCCGGAAGACACTCGGTTCAGATGGTGGGCATGGACGAGAATCGATCAGCTTTCGGGTGCGCCGACCGGAGCGCCGCCGCAGTAGCGCCGCCGCCGTCGGTCGCGGCTGCATTGTCGCCAGATCGCGTCGTGGCGCGATTGAGCAAACGTCAGGCCGAATTGAGATCAGTTCGGCCGGGCTGCAACGAGCCGATCGCCAGCCCGAACCCTGCCGCCATCCCGGGCCGCGAGGCGAGCGGCGTGACCGAAGCGAGGCGGCTCGGCGTTCCGTTGAACGCGCTGCGGGCGTTCGAAGCGGCGGCGCGCCACATGTCGATCAAGGAGGCGGCGGTCGAAATCGGCGTGACGCCGTCGGCGGTCAGCCATCAGCTTCGCATCCTGGAAGAGCTGCTGGGCGTCGAGCTGATGCGCCGGATCGGGCCGCGGCTTGAGCTGACGGAAACCGGCAGGCTGCTGTCGCCGGAATTGACCGCCGGCTTTGCCCGGATCACCGGCGCAGTCGGGCGCCTCAAGAACGACCGCAAGCTCGGTCCGCTGCGGCTGTCGATGCTGCCGACCTTCGCGGTGCACTGGCTGTCGCCGCGCCTGATCTCCTATCCGTTCGCACGGGCGGGATTCGAACTCTTGATCTCGACCACCCAGTCGGTGGTCGATCTCGGTGCCGGCGTGGCCGACGCAGCGGTCCGCCAGGGCGGCGGATCGTGGCCTGGCGTTCGCGCCGAACTGCTGTTCGACGAGAACGTCACCCTGCTCGGGCGGGCGGCGGATTGGCGATCGGGCGACGAGGCCGAGAAGCGCAACGCGATCGGGCGCGCCAACCTGTTTCTGTCGCAGCACCGGCAGGAGAATTTCCATCGCTGGAACGGCAGCCTCCCCGGCGGTCCGATCAAGCCGGCGGCGATCACGATCGTCGATACGTCCGGGCTCGGTCTCAAGGCGGCGATCGACGGCGCAGGCATCACTTTTGCCGGAATCGAAGTCGCGGCATGCGACATCGCGTCGGACCGGCTGATACCGATCCTCGATCATCACGTCCCGGCCAATGCCGGCTACTATCTGTGCTATCCGCCGGCACTGGAGCGCGACCGCCGGATCAGGAACGTTCGCGCCTGGATGCTGAGCGAAGCCGCACGACCGGCCGGACCGGCCTGACGACAGCGTCCTTGGCGACTGCCGAGCCGTCACGGCTCGCCGTCCCAATAGTCGACCGCGCCGGCTTTCTTCACTGTCAGTTCGAGCCGCCGTGCCGCCTTGTCGCCGCCGGGGGCGGACCCGACGAACACCGCCACCTTGCCGCTGTCGGGATATTCCAGAACATCGGGCTCGTGCATGCTGCCGACAGCAAGATATCTCAGCGGCTCGTCGCCCTCGGCGATGAGCTGGTGTGCCGTCTCCTCACCGCCTGCAGGACAGACCACGACGTCCCCGGACTGCACCGGATGGCGTTGCTTCCCGTAACGCAGCACGCCGCGGCCGCCGAGAATTACGAACAGCTCATCGTTGGCATGGTGGCAATGGTGCGGCCATGCCTTCTTGCCGGGCGGGACTTCGACATAGCGGGCGCCGAGGCGGAGTGCCCCGAGCGGCGCGGCGACGGCCGCGATCCGCGCCTCGAAGGACTCGCCATGGGATTGCGTCTGGAGCGAAAGCTCCTGCAGGCGGATGATCGGTCGCATCGTGTCAGCCGAGCCCTTGGATCAGTACGACGTTGCCTGTCGTCGCGGCGCGCCGGTCGACCGCGATGGTCTCGTAGTCGGGCGAGGTCTCCCAGGCCCGGAACGTCGCCTCGTCGGGAAACGCCAGCAGGATCACCTTCTGGCAGGTCGGCGATCCCTCCACCTGCCGGGGCTTCTCGTCAGCGGCGAGCAGCCGCCCGCCATACGGCTGCAACGTCGGCAAGAACCGCGCGGCGTAACGTTCGTAGCGGGCGCGGTCGTGAATAGTGATCTGGGCGATGGCATAGACCGTCATCGTATCGCTCCTTTGCAAGCGGCGGCACCGGCGCTCGTAGTTTCGACCGCGCTCATGCGGGCACCTGCGACACGTCGGCACCATAGAACGCCTCGCCGTAGACCTGCCGGCCATTCTCGAACCGCATCAATTCGCAGGCGCGCAACGTCCGTCCGCCGGCGTGTGACACGTAGTGGACGAGTACAGTCTGGGCGGCTTCGTCGCAGACCGCGGATTCGAACTTGAAGACGAGATCCGGGACTGCATCGAGCGCCTTGATCCAATAGGCGTAGAGCGCGTCGCGGCCCTGCACGGTGGCGTCGCCGGTCACGGTCGCGGCGCGCGGGCTGACGAACACCGCGTCCGCGGCGAACGGCTCGATCACAGCGCCGACATCGTGACGATTCCATGCCTCGATCCAGGTCGTCGCGTGATGCTCGAGGTCGCTGCGAGACAGACGTGTCATAGCCAGAACAAATCCTCCTCAATGGCCGAAAGGGCCGTCATGGTTCGGTCGATGAAGCGCAGCATCGCCGATCATCCCGGCGCGATGCACATCACGAAAGCGTAGAGCGCGAGCGCAGTCAGCGTCTTGGTCTCCCTCGCCCGCGATCCCTCATGGCTGCGCACGCCGCGTCAGAATTGCCACGGTGACGGCGGCGGCGCTGCTGAGATTTCATCAGGCGAGGATGAGTCCGGCTCCGGCGAGGACGAGAATTTCTCAACGTGGTGCAGCAGTTTTTCACTCCGGCCACGGAGCCTGCTCCCGCTAGACTCGGCGGCAGAGCGAACAGAAGCGACGAGTCAGGGAGAGACGATGAAGGGCAAAATCGGAACAGCGGTCGATCCGGCGCTGGAACGGCGGATCCGCGACAGCTTCGGCCGTCAGGGCTTGATGCAGCATCTCGGCGCAGCCATTCACGAGGTGCGGCTCGGACTGGTGACGATCCGGATGCCGTTCCGGCCGGAGCTGTCGCAGCAGCACGGTTACTTCCACGCCGGCGGCACCTCGGCGATCGCGGATTCGGCCGGTGGCTACGCCGCCTATACGATGTTCCCGGAAGACAGCTCGGTGCTCACCGTGGAGTTCAAGGTCAATCTGCTCAACCCGGCCCGCGGCGACGCGCTGGAAGCGATCGGCAAGGTGGTGAAATCGGGCAGGACGCTGACGATCTGTCAGCTCGAAGTATTCGCCGATGGTTCGGAAGGCCGCTCGCTGGTTGCGATCGGACAGGCGACGCTGATCTGCTTGGCGGGCCGGCCCGATACGGCGGAGACCGCGCGCTGACTCGCCGTCGATGCGGCACGGCCCGGACGCCCGATTAGTTCGACATGACGTTCCCATTAGACCTTTGTCGGAGGCTGCCCGCCGCAAAGCCGGGCGGCCGTCGCATGTCGGCCATGCGTGCGCCCACAACCGGACATTTCTACGTGATCGGGCGTGCGGCGCCGGACCGGACATGACCGAAGTCAAATCAATTTGGCGCTCCTTGGCTATTTTGAGCCGCTTTCCCGTCATCTCTCGATGCCGCCCGCCGGCCTCGAACCAATCTGTGCTGACATCATGTATCGTATTGTGCGACGCGAGCAGTTCTCGGACGCGACTTTCCTGTGGGACGTCGAGGCACCGGATATCGCCGCTTCCGCCGAGCCTGGCCATTTCGTGATGCTCCGTCTCTACGACGGCGCCGAGCGCATTCCGCTCACCGTCGCCGATTTCGATCGCGACAAGGGGCTGGTGACCGTCGTGGTCCAGGCGCTCGGCAAGACCACGCGCGAGATGCGCGACAAGTTCAAGGAAGGCGAGGCGTTCGAGGACTTCGTCGGTCCGCTCGGTTTGCCGCAGCACATCGACAAGGTCGATCACGTGGTGTTCGTCGGCGGCGGCCTCGGCGTCGCGCCGATCTTCCCGCAGCTTCGGGCGTTCAAGCAGTCCGGCGCGCGCACCACCGCGATCATGGGTTTCCGCACCAAGGATCTGGTGTTCTGGGAAGACAAGTTTCGCGAATTCGCCGACGAACTGATCATCTGCACCGATGACGGCAGCTACGGCGAGCCCGGCCTCGTCACCGCGGCGCTGGAGCGGGTGATCACGCAGCAGAAGCCCGACAAGGTGGTGGCGATCGGCCCGATGCCGATGATGCACGCCTGCGTCGAGACCACCCGCCCGCACGGCGTCAAGACCATGGTGTCGCTCAACACCATCATGGTCGACGGCACCGGGATGTGCGGTTCGTGCCGGGTCACGGTCGGCAATGAAGTGAAGTTCGCCTGCGTCGACGGCCCGGATTTCGACGGCCACAAGGTCGACTTCCACGAGCTGCACGCCCGCCAGAAGCGTTTCAAGACCGAGGAAGACAAGGCGAACGAACACTTCGCCCATGTCTGCAATCTCGAAAAGCAGCTCATCGTCGAGGGCAAGCGCAACTACAAGAAGCTGGCGACGCTGCCGCCGCATCAGACGCCGATGCCGGAGCGCGACGCTCACGAGCGCGCCACCAATTTCAAGGAAGTCAATCTCGGCTATTCGGTCGAGGAGGCGCTACAGGAGGCCGAGCGCTGCATCCAGTGCATCACGCCGACCTGCGTCGCCGGCTGTCCGGTCGGGATCGACATTCCGGTGTTCATCCGCAACATCCTGTTCCGGGACTTCGATGCTGCGCTGGAGACGATCTATCAGTCGAGCATCTTCCCGTCGATCTGCGGCCGGGTCTGCCCGCAGGAGACGCAGTGCGAAGCGCAGTGCATCATCCGCAAGTACAAGAAGCACGAGCCGGTCGCGATCGGCCGCCTCGAGCGCTTCATCGGCGACAATGCCAGAGCGCCGAAGAGCAAGCCGATCGATCTGTCCAAGACGATCGGCAAGGTCGCGATCGTCGGCTCCGGCCCGGCGGGCCTTGCCGCCGCGGCCGATCTCACCCGCTACAATGTTGAGACCACGGTGTACGAGGCGCTGCACGTGCTCGGCGGCGTGCTCCAGTATGGCATTCCGTCATTCCGGCTGCCGCGCGACATCATCGACCGCGAAATCCAGCGGCTGAAGGACATCGGCGTCAAGTTCGAGACCAACAAGGTGGTCGGCAAGACCTTCACCATCGAGCAGTTGATGCGTGATCGCGGCTTCGATGCGGTGTTCGTCGCGGCGGGTGCCGGTGCTCCGACCTTCCTGGGCATTCCCGGCGAGTTCGCCGGCCGGGTCTATTCGGCCAACGAATTCCTCACCCGCATCAACCTGATGGGCGGCGATCGCTTCCCGTATCTCGATACGCCGGTCAGCGTCGGCAACAGCGTGATCGTGATCGGTGCCGGCAACACCGCGATGGACTGCCTGCGCGTCGCCCGCCGCGTCGGCGCCGCGACGGTGCGCTGCGTCTATCGCCGCTCGGAGGCCGAAGCGCCGGCGCGCATCGAGGAAATCCGCCACGCCAAGGAGGAGGGCGTCGATTTCTTCTTCCTGCATTCGCCGGTGGAAATTCTCGTCACCGAGAGCGGCGACGTCCGCGCGGTGCGGCTGCAGAAGATGGAGCTCGGCGAGGCCGACGAGCGCGGCCGCCGCAAGCCGGTGCCGCTCGACGAGTTCATCGAGCTCGAATGCGACACGGTGATCTACGCGCTCGGCACCAAGCCCAATCCGATTATCGGTCAGGCGACGCCGGGGCTCGAACTCAACAAGTGGGGCAACATCGCGGCTGACGACGACACCCAGTCGACCAACATGCCGGGCGTGTTCGCCGGCGGCGACATCGTCACCGGCGGTGCGACCGTCATCCTGGCGATGAGCGCGGGCCGTCGCGCCGCGAAATCGATCGCCGCCTGGCTGCGGCTGAACAAGGCCAAATGGCCCATCACGGCGCAGGATGCCGACGACTTTGTCGCCGGCAAGCTGGCGCCGCCGATCGAGGAGGATGGCGTGGCGCATTGCCCGAAGTGTCACCAGCCGTTGGAAGGCTCGGAGGAGTACATCTGCTGCGCCGGCTCGGAGCTGCAATGGCGCTGCGACGATTGCGCCAAGGTCAGCGAAGGCTTCGCGTTCCCCTACGGCATGTGCCCGCACTGCGGCGGCAAGCTGCAGCCGCTCGACCGCGCCGGCGTCAGCGACGAGGCCGGGCTGGCGGCGATCCGTACCGCATTCGAGATCGAGCTCGGCGGCCGCGCGTTCTATGCCCGCGCCGCCAAGGAGACCTCCGATTCCACGTTGCAGGAACTGTTCCTCAGCTTCGCCGAGATGGAAGAGGAGCACATGACCACGCTGGCCAATCGCTATCACGTGGCGATTCCGCAGGCGACCGAAGGCTTCCACCTCGGCACCGCGGCGATCATGGCCGGCGTCAAAGGCCAGATCGGCGATCCGACCACGCTGTTCGAAGCCGCGATCGAGTTCGAGCGGCGTGCCGCCTCGTTCTTCAAGACCCGGGTCGGCGAGACGCCGGACGGATCGGTCGAGCGCCAGCTCTATCGCGAACTCGCCGCCGAAGAGGACGAGCACGTCTCGGTGCTGCAGACCGAATTCGCGCGCTGGAAGGAAGGCAAGCGCGGACTGCTGACGTAAGCCCGCGACTTGCGATGGCGGCTGTTACTTCACCAGCCGCACCCCCTTGGTGGTGAAGCGCTGCGGCTTCGGTCCGTCGCCGCGCAGCGGGGGGCGGGTGCC
>NZ_QPFS01000033.1:0-39444 GCF_010906995.1 Rhodopseudomonas sp. WA056
CCAAATATTGGCTTGCGACACTGCCGGAGACGATCGGCTTCCGACCGCTCGTCGACCTCGCCAAGCTGCGCTGGCGGATCGAGCGTGACTACCAGGAGCTCAAGCAGGAGGTCGGCCTCGGGCACTATGAGGGGCGTGGATGGCGCGGCTTCCATCATCACGCAACGCTGTGCATCGCCGCCTACGGATTCCTGGTCGCCGAGCGGGCGACGATTCCCCCCTCAGGACCTCGTCCCGCCACGCTGCTCCCGGCGCCTCGCCTTCCCGACGACTATCGACCCAGGGGATCCGCCGTGGCGGCCTGAACGCCACCTCCCGAACTCGATCGCAACCATGCGTCTGCGCCTGATCCGCGCACTTGCCAAAACCCTGCCGCGATGCCCCTGTTGTGGCCTCGCCGCAGCATCAAGCCGGCGGCGAAACTTATGACGCAGTAGTATTAGCGAAGCGTAATCCGCCACTCAATACGCGAGGCGCAATACGCTGCGCTATTGCGCCCTACGGGCTCGCGAGACGGCAATGCGGTGGCCTTCTGGCCTCGCCACAAGTGCCGTGAGATCCGGGTTCACGCCGCAAGTCGGCGTGCCCGGAATGACGGCGGTGGGGTTGGACGAGCAAGCAAAGCCCGGAGCCCGCAGAGTGGATCGGCGTAGCCGGGTGAGCGCAGCGATACCCGGGACTCTTCGTACCGCCGAGATGCCGCTCCCGGATGTCGCTTCTCATCCGGGCTACGGGACTAGCTGCGCGGTGATTGGACCGCCGTCTGCCAGTGACGGTGAAGCGCCGCAATGTCGCCGCTGGTCAGGATCGGCATCGCGGCTCTCAGGTCGTCGTCGCTCCAGTCCCACCAGCGAAGCTCCAGCAGTCGCGCGATGTCGGGATCGCCAAATCGCTTCCGGATCACCTTTGCGGGGTTGCCGCCGACGATGGCGTAAGGCGCGACGTCGTTCGTCACCACAGCCCGCGCGCCGATCACCGCGCCGTCGCCAATTCTGACGCCGGGCATGACGATGGCTTCGGTGCCGATCCAGACATCGTTGCCGATGACCGTGTCGCCGGCGGGTTGGAATCCGTTTGCCGCGCCGGCGAAGGCTGGCATTTCGGGCATCCAGAAGAACGGAAAGGTGCTGATCCAGTCGCTGCGATGCCCCTGGTTTCCGGCCATGATGAAAGCCGCACCCGAGCCGATCGAGCAGAACGAACCGATCACGAGCTTGTCGACACCGTCGTCCGGCAGCAGGAAGCGGGCGCAGTCGTCGAAGCCGTGACCGTGATAATAGCCCGAATAGTAGCTGTAGCGGCCGACCCGGATATTCGGGTTGGTGACCAGGCGATCGAGCGTGATGCCCTTGAACGGGCTTTCGAAAACGTTATGCATCGTGAGGACCAATGGTTCGCAAGCCGCGCATGCGGCAATGGCTCACCCGAGCTTTCTCGGGTGACCGACAGCGAGCGATCAGGGCGATCGCCTGCTGCAGCTTCCAGCGTCAGATCCGCGGAAGCGCGATGCCGGTGGTACTGTGTGTGGCCTTCATTCTCGCATGATGGCGCATTCTGCCGCCCGAGCCAAGGTCGGCTCTCTTGGCCGTCGGCGTCCTGTGGATTTGAAATCCAATCGTAGCAAGCGTAGCCCGGGCGAGCGCAGCGACACCCGGGTCTCTTGGTGCCGCCGAAGCGCTGCTCCCGGATCTCGCTTCGCTGATCCGGGCGACGGGACTACATCCCGCGATCGACGGTGCGGTCCCGGCCCGCTGCCTTGGCCTGGTAAAGCCGGCTGTCCGCCAGCTTGTACAGGGCCGCCCAGTCGCCGGCCTCACGGATCGTCGCCACCCCGAAGCTCGCCGTCACCGGCCGCGTATCCAGGCCAGGAATGCGGCTGTTCGCGATGGTCTGGCGGAGCCGTTCGGCGCATTCGGCGGCATCGGAGCGCGAGGCGTCCGGCAGGAACACGGCGAACTCCTCGCCGCCCCAGCGGCCGACCAGATCGCCCTTGCGAGCGGTTCTGCGCAGGATCGCGCCGATCTCCTGCAGCACGACGTCGCCGATGTCATGACCGAACGTGTCGTTGATCGATTTGAAATGGTCGACGTCGCACAAAATCAGCGACGCACCTTCGGGCGCGCGGCGCATCGGCGCCGCGATCTCCGCCTCGAAGCCGCGGCGGTTGAGCAGCCCGGTGAGATGGTCGAGGTCGCGTTCGCGGCGCAGATCATCGATCAGGTCGGACACCGCCGCAGCCAGGATGGCCATCGCCAAGGCGGCGCCCAGCACCGCGAGCGACAATTGCAGCGTCTGCCAGAACACCGAGTCGGCGAAGGCGAGCGGTCCCCCCGACGGCGGCGACACGCCGACCGTGAACACGGTGCGGGGAAAGAAGTGCAGCCCGAACAGGAGCAGCGTCCAGAACAGGATGCGGTCGACCACGCGGCCATGTCTGAGATGCGCAAGCCTGAGCGCGGCGACGCACAGCAGCAGTCCGTAGCCGAAGTTTTGCACGTAGATGCGCGCCAAGAGACTGCGATCGACGTAGAAGAAGTAATACAGCGCCAGCGAAAACGCGGCGAAGATCGCGACATCGAACCACCAGCCGAGCGCCCTGCCCGAGCGGATCAGCACGCCTTCGACCGCCGCGATCACGGCGCAGGTGTAGAGCGCGCCCGACACCATCGCGTTCAGGCCCGTATCACGTGGCCAATACAGAATCTGGCTCGTCGCGCCGAGAGCGAACAGCGCACACGCAGCGGCCAGAAGAGCGAGATAAGGCCGCCGCCGGTCGTAGCTCCAGGCCGCGAGAAACGCCAGGCCGAATACGCCGATGATGCCTGGCCCGATCAGGGACAGCGTTATCCTGACAACGGAACCCGGCATCTCGAACGTCGCGACCTCGCACACTGAAGCCCGTGTGTTGTGCCTCCATCGGCTGTCTAAATCCACCACACACTCGGTGCAATTTTAACCAAGTGAAAGCAGGCATCGCCCGGATGAGCGAAGCGAGACCCGGGACTGATCGGGCCCGCTGAAGCGCCGGTCCCGGATGGCGCTTCGCTGATCCGCGCTAAGGCGCCTGTGGCGCATGGTTCGAGACAGCGCTGCGCGCTTCCTCACCATGAGGGTGTGCCTGGTGTGAGCTCTCTGAAGCGCGATCCTGATACGACGAACAACGGCGCCGGCGCTCGCGCCTCACGCCTGCTTCAGCCGTTTCTTGTACGCCTCCGGATCCATGTCGCGGATGTCGACGCTGAGGCTATGAATGTCGGGGCAGTGCTCGGTCAGGGTCTGGCGCAGCGCGGTGCTGAGCGCGACCTTCTGCTCCGGCGTGCGGCCGGCCAGCATGAACACGGCAAGATGCACGAAGCTGTCGCGCTGGCCGCCCACCAGATAGTCGTCGAAGCCGCGGGCGCGCACCTTGATGTCGGCGGCGTGCATCACCCCGGTCGCCGCGGCGGTGACGGCGAGCTGCGCCATCAGCGGCGCGATCCGGTCGCGGCCGAGATGATCGGCCGAATAGTCCATCACGAGGTGCGGCATCGTCGCTCCGGTTCGCTCCCTACGGTCTCCGCGGGTGTTGTTTGGCGCTCGCGAGCGTGATCAAGCCCGGGCGGCGCATCGACGCAAGCGCCGCGGCGCTCATGGCCGTATGCGTAAATGCGATCGACAGGCCGTTCGCCTTGCGGCAAAGCTCGCCGCCAACGAGACGCTGCACGTTCGATGGAGCCGCAATGACGACCGACCGCCCTGCCGATCCCCGCGCCCGCTGGGCGTACCTGTCGCAGAGCGAGCGCGACGCCGCCTACGATGTCGTCGCCGCGGTGAAGAACAGTGCCGAGCTGAGCGCCGAGCGCAACGCCGCATCGGCGCAGGCGCGCGCCAGGCTGAGATCGGTGCTCGATCTGGCTTACGGCCCGCGCCAGAACGCCAGGATCGACCTGTATCCGGCCGCGAGGCGCGACGCGCCCTGCCTGGTGTTCTGGCATGGCGGCTATTGGCAGAAGAATTCGCGCGAGCTGTTCGCCGCGCTGGTCGAGGGCATCGTCGCGCACGGCTGGTCGGTGGCGATTGCCGGCTATTCGCTGGCGCCGGAGGTGACGCTCACCGACATCGTCGCCGAGAGCCGCGCCGCGCTCGACTGGCTCGCCGCGCACGGCGCCGAGCACGGCGTCGCCGGCCCGGTGGTGACCTCGGGCTGGTCGGCCGGCGGCCATCTGGTGGCGATGACGCTGGACCATCCGCTGGTCACCGCCGGGCTGTCGATCGCCGGCGTGTTCGAGCTCGGCCCGCTGCGCGACACCTTTTTGAACGCGGCGCTGCGCCTCACCGACGCCGAGATCGCAACGCTGTCGCCGCTGCGGCTGCCGCCGGTCAAGAAGCGGCTCGACCTCGCCTACGGCACCCGGGAGCTGCCGGCGCTGGCGCTGGACTCCCGCGATCTGCACGCGCGCCGCGACGCCGCCGGCGCGCCCGGCCGGCTGATGCCGCTTCCAGGCCACGATCACTTCTCGATCCTGGTCGAACTGCGCCGCCCGGACGGCGCGCTGGTGCAGGCCGCGCGCGCGCTGATCGGCTGAGGTGCCGCCCGTCCCAGCTCACCAGGTGGCGTCGAGACCGAGCAGGCCGAGGATCTGGCGGCGCAGGTCGGCTAGATATGGATCGCCGCGGTGGCGCGGATACGGCGCCTCCACCGCGATGTCGGCCTTGAGCTTGGCGGGACGCTCGCTGAACACCAGCACCCGCTGCGCCAGGAACAGCGCTTCCTCGACATCGTGAGTCACCAGCAGCGTCGTGAAGCCCTGGCGCTGCCACAGCGACACGATCTCGGTCTGCATGCTGAGCCGCGTCAGCGAGTCGAGTTTGCCGAGCGGCTCGTCGAGCACCAGGATATCGGGATCGTTGACCAGCGCACGGGCCAATGACACGCGCTGCGCCATGCCGCCGGAGAGCTGGTGCGGATAGGCGTTGGCAAAGCCGCTGAGCCCGACCAGCGCCAGCGCCGCATCGACCCGGTGACGCTCGCCCTTGATGATGCCCTGCGCCTCGAGCCCGAGCGCGACGTTCTTCCACACCGTGCGCCATGGAAACAGCGTCGGATCCTGGAACACGACAACGCGCGACGGATGTGGCCCGGCAATGACGCGGCCGTCTTCGAGCAGCCGGCCGGCGCGCGGCGGCTCGAGCCCCGCCACCAGCCGCAGCAGCGTGGACTTGCCGCAACCCGACGGGCCGAGCAGCGCCACGAACTCGCCCGGCGCGGCACTGAGTGTGACGTGATCGAGCACCGGCAGCTCGGCGCCGTCGATGTCGAAATGGTGGCTGACGTCGACGACATCGAGCGCAGCGCCGGCCGCCTGGGGCTGCTGCAATGCGACGGCGCTCACCATTTCACGACACCCTTCTGCCAGACCAGCAAGCGGTCACGGACCTTGAACAACGCCGTAATGGCGCCGGAGCACAATAGCGACATCACCAGCAGAGCCGCATACATGTTGGCGTAGGCCGCCCAGCCCTGCGCCCATTGCAGGTACCAGCCCAGACCGGATTTGACGCCCATCATCTCCGCGACCACCAGCACCGCGAACGATGCGCCGAGGCCCATGAACAGGCCGACGAAGACGTGGGGCAGCGCCGCCGGGATCGCGACCTTGAACACCAGGAACGACGGCCTGGCGCCGAGCGTGCGCGCGACGTCGTAGTAAGCATTCGACACGCTGGCGACTCCCGACCAGGTCAGCACCGTCACCGGAAATCCGGTCGCCAGCGCGATCAGGAAGGTCGATGCGCTCCAGCTCGACGGAAACGCGAAGAACGCGATCGGCAGCCACGCGGTCGCCGGCAACGGGCCGATGAAGCGCAGCACCGGATGCACCCAATAACCGACCGCACGCGACCAGCCGATCGAGACGCCGGTGGCGAAACCGGCGGCGGCACCGATCAGATAGCCGCCGAGCTGCAACTGTACCGAGGCCAATACGCTGTCGATCAGTTTCGGCAGATCGTCGATGTAGACTTCGACGATCGCCTGCGGCGGCGGGAAGAACGGTTGCGGCAGAAGCCCAAGCTTGGCTGTCGCCGCTTCCCAGACTGCGAGCAGCACGCCGAGCAGCAACAGCCACGGCGACCGTCGCCGCACGGCCTCGCCGACCCGTCGCGACCACACGCCGGCCACGGCCGCCAGCGCGATCGCGCCGCCGATCACGAAAGCGGCGATCGCCACCTCCTTGGTGCGCGACCAATCGCCGAGGTCGTCACGCCACAGGCACGACAGACCGAACACGGTCCAGCCGACGCCCGCGGCGAAGCCGGCAGCATGCCCGCGCACAGCGCGCAGCAGCGGCGACATGCGGGACGCCACCTGCGTCCCGACATCGAGTTCGAGCGCCTCAGACGCGGAATACGTCGGCATAGATCTTGTCCGCAAATTTGGTGGTGTCGGTCGAACGTTTGATCACCGAGACCGCTTTGAGGTCGTCGGCATACAGCTTCAGTTCGCTCTTGAGCTGCGGGCCGACCGGATGGTGATCGTGAGTGTGGTACTTGATCAGCGCCCGGATATCCTCCTCGGTGACGATCTTCGGCGCGTAAGGCAGGAACGACATCGCCGCCTTTTCCGGGTTGTTGGACGAAAATTCCGCCGCATCGAGCAGCGCTTGGGTCACAGCCCGCGCCACCAGCGGCTCGTCGCGGATCAGGCTGCCGCGCACACCGACGATGCAGCAGCTCACGTTGCGATAGATGCCGTCGAGGTTGGAGCCGATCTCCTTGAATTCGCCGTCCTTGAGGAAAGCGTGCGCCAGCGGATCGGACGCCAGCGCCGCCTGCGCCTCGCCCTTCTCCACCGCGAGCCGGACCAGATTGCCCGGATACTGCTTCCAGTCGACCTCGGTGGCCGGATCGATACCGGCCTTGGCGAGCTGGATCGAGAAGAAGTTCTTGCCCGGCCCCGCCTGATCGTCGATCGCCACCACCTTGCCCTTGAGATCGGTGACCTTGCTGATCTCCGAAGTGGTCGGCGCGATCGCCCGCAGGCAGCCACCGTGCGTTCCGGCGACGATCTTGACGTCGAAGCCCTGCTCCAGTGGTTTCAGCCAGCGCAATGCCATCCCGACACCGACATCGCTCTTCCCGGTGGCGATCGCTTCCAACAACTGATCTGTCGAACCCGAGAAATTCACCAGCTCGACATCGAGATTCTGCTTCCTGAAGAATTCGTAGTCGACCGCGACCGGCACCTGCACCGAGCACACCGAATTGGCGTTCCACGACAGTTTCAGCTTGCGCGGCGCGCCGGTCAGCACAGCATCGCCGGATGTGCGGCAGATCGGGAAGTCGGAGAGATCATAACCGACGGGCACCGTCGGGAACGCCTGAATGCCGAACGCTCCGACCGGCGCTGCGACCACGCCCGCCGCCGCGCCGAGCAGCACGGAGCGCCGGCTGATAGACCGACCTTTCTTTTGGTTGCTCATCAATGTCCCCTTTCAATTCAAGAGCCCGGCGGCGACGTTCAGGAAGGTGTTCGATCCGTTACGACCGATTCCGCCGACGAAATTCAGTGCCGTCATGATCGAGTTCGGCTGCTAGCAGGTCAATGAAACGTCATTTCAAATGTCGCGCGGAACAGAGAACGCGATGCGCGTCGCACGCTCCTCAGGCAGGAGGTGGACCGATCGCAGAGAACCACGTTCTCACCGGCGGCGCTCCGGCAGAATGATGCTGCTGATAGCAGCGATGCCGATTGCAGCCGGTACGGCTCACATCACGGCTCCGAGCGCCTTCAGCTCTTATCCGAGCGTCGCATTGCGCGGGCGGTCACAGTCGATTAGTGCGGGCCGACGATCACTGCATCAGGATCTTACATCATGGCCAAACCGAAGCCCGACGCCATCACCTGCTCCGAATGCGGGCAGTTCAACTGTTACCGTCTCGACAAGCGCTATCCGGCAATCTGCGCCACGACCGATCTGGCGCCCGAGGAGCGAGAGGAACTGGTGAGCCTATATGCCGGCGATACGATCGACGCGACGCTCGCGCGCGCCGCGGCGGAGATCGAGGGGCAACACTATTGCAAGCTTAATCGTGTCGAAGAGACGGTCGCCTTCGCGCGCCGGATTGGTGCGACCCGGATCGGCATCGCCACCTGCGTCGGTCTGATCGAGGAGACCAAGCTGCTGGTCGAGATTCTCCGGCTCGCGGGGTTCGAAACCCGAACTGCGCTGTGCAAGGTCGGCTCGATCGACAAGACCGAGATCGGAGTGCCGGAGGAACTGAAGATCAAGGGCGGTCACGAAGCCTGCTGCAATCCGGTCCTGCAAGCCCGCATGCTCAATCGGGAAGAAACCCATCTCAACGTCATCATGGGGCTGTGTGTGGGACACGACTCGCTGTTCATCCGCCACGCCGAGGCGCCAGTGACGACGCTGGTGGTGAAGGACCGTGTGCTCGGCCACAACCCGGTGGCGGCGTTTCACACCATCAAGACCTACTCCAGCCGGATGCGCGACGCGCGGCGCATGCAGGAGCTGTGAGCCACCGATCACCGCCTCATGCTCGTCTCGGACGGCATCCCTGCGGTCCGCCATAAACGCCGTGATTCCGCAAGGTGGCAAATGACGTCACGCAACGGTCCTTGTGGACGCGCCGTCCGCATCCTGTTAAACTGATAGCAGACGACGGCGCGCAACGCCGCTTGCGGTCCGGCACAAATCCCCAGCGACAGCATCGCGCAAAGAAGGGATCGACCACAGTCCCCACCCGAACGTCACGTCGCACGCAGCGTCACCGCTGGCTCATCAGAATGCAGACTTGCTGCCGTCCGCTCGACGTGCCGGTCCGGCTCACCACACGTCACCGAACCAATTTCGTCCGACGGCCGCAGTACGCTCTTACTCCATCGTGCCGAAGGAGCACCGCCCTTGCCAGATCGTGAGACCTCGATGAAAGCCGTCGTCGTCGACGACTACGCCGCGATCGACCAGATCGAACTGAAGGAGATCGCGCGGCCGGCGGTGACGCCGGGCGCGGTGCGGGTCCGGGTTCGGGCGGTCGGCATCGGCTTCGTCGACGGCCTTAAAGTGCAGGGCCGCTATCAGACCAAGGATCCGCTGCCGTTCATCCCCGGCACGGAATTCGCCGGCGTGATCGACGCGGTCGGCGATGGTGTCGCGAACCTCGCGCCCGGCCAGATGGTGATGGGCATGGCGCGCTCCGGTGCGCTCGCCGAATACATCGTGGTGCCGATCGAGGCGGTCGCGCCGCTGCCGGACGGCGTCTCGGCGGAAGAAGGCGCCTCGTTCCGAGCCAACTACCTGACCGCTTACTACGCGCTGGCCGAACGCGCCGCGCTGAAGGACGGCGAAATCCTGCTGGTGCTCGGCGCCGCCGGCGGCGTCGGCACCGCCGCGATCCAGATCGGAAAGCTGCTCGGCGCCCGCGTCATCGCAGCGGCATCGAGCGCGGAGAAGCGCGACTTCGCGCTGGGGCTCGGCGCCGATGCCGTGATCGACTACACGCGGCCGGACTGGCGCGACACGTTGAAGGCGCTGACCGAGGACCACGGCGCCGACGTCGTGTTCGATCCGGTCGGCGGGCCGGTCGCGGTCGAAGCGTTTCGCTCGATCGCCTGGAACGGCCGGCACATCGTCGTCGGGTTCGCGGCCGGCAGCATCCCGGCGCTGCCGTTCAATCTGCCGCTGCTGAAAGGCGGCAGCCTGCTCGGCGTCGACCTCGCGCAACTGCCGCGACGCGAACCGGCTGTGCTCGCACGCTGCACCGCGGAGCTGTCGCGGCTGCTCGCCAGCGGCGCGCTGAAGCCGGCGATCGTCTCGTCATTCGCACTGGAGGATTTTCGCGCCGCGTTCACCGCCCTCGCCGGCCGCAACGCGCTCGGCAAGGTCGTGGTGCGGATCGGGCCGTAGCTTCGCCTGATCTCCTGCCCCGGCGCTCTGTGGATGCGTGGGGCTCGGCCCGCGCACCCACAGCGCGCATAGGCGCATCGGCTTACTTCGCCGCCGGCGACGCGCCGACTGTCGCGGCGTTGTCGCCACCGAGCTGCTGTGCCATCTTCAGATGATGTTCGAGCACCGGCAGCGTCTGCGCGGCCCATTGCTTCAACTCGGGGAAGTCGCCGTTGCTGGCGTAGCTCTGGAACAGTTCGACCGCCTCCTGATGCGCCTGCACCTGCTGCGCGGCGTAGGTGGCGACGAACGCATCGCCCCGCTTGTCGTTCAGCTCGTCCAGCATCGCCTGATGCCGGGCGTCGAGCTGGCTCGGCACGTCGACCTTGAGGCCGTGATTGGCGATCATGCGGCGAACGTCGGCCGAGGTCTTGCCGTGATCCTGCAGCATCTTGTCGGCGAACTGCTTCTGAGCGTCGGTGCCGCGGGCGAGCGCCAGCCGCGCCGCGGCGGTCTCGTACAGATCGGACACCGCGACCTGCTGAATAAACCCCGCGGTGGTCGAACTGATCGCCACCGGCGGCGCGCCGGGCGCCTGCGCAGCCGTCTGCGCGGCGGCGGGGGTGGCGAGCAGTATGCAGCTCAGCAGAATGGCGGCGCCCTTCATGTCGGTCTCTCCTGATGTCGCGTCGGTGTCGCCGCGCGATCAGTGACGATCTCGGTCGCGGCTGTCTGTCCACGCAACTCGCGGGCGAACCGTCCGTTCCTCGCTGCGACATCGGGTGACCGGGCGACGCAAGGCGCGTCCGGCGCCGCCGATGACACGATCGCCGCCGGTCTCAGTAGCCGAGCGCGACGCCGTCCTTGCGATGATCGGAGGCGCCGAGCAGCACGCCACGGGCCCGATCGATCCTGATCGCCTGACAGCCGCCGATCGCTTCCTCGGTCCAGCGCACGGAGTGACCGCGGCGCTGCATCTCGTCGTGGATGCCCTGGCCGATCGTGGTCTCCAGCGCCAGCGCGCCGTCGAAGCAGAAGCTGCGCGGACGTTCCGCCGCGGCCTGGATATCGAGGCCGAGGTCGAGCACGTTGGAGAGGAAGTTGGCGTGGCCCGCCGCCTGATAATGACCGCCCATCACGCCGAACGGCATCACTGCCTGATCGCCCTGCATCAGCATGCCGGGAATGATGGTGTGCATCGGCCGCTTGCCGGGCGCGAGCGAATTGGGATGGCCGGGCCTGGCGCGGAAGCTCCAGCCGCGATTGTGCAGCAGCACGCCCGAGTTCGGCGCGTAGATGCCGCTGCCGAACGGCGAGAAGATCGAGTTGATCAGGGACACCGCATTGAGATCGCGGTCGACCACGGTGACGTACACCGTGTCGCGATGTTCGGTGTCGAGCCACGGCTGCGCCTCGCCGGCGCGATCCATCGCGATGCTCTGCCGGATCTTGCCGATCGCGGCGTCCGACAGAAAGCGCGCAGGTTCGAGCGGGTGGACCGCCGGATCGCAGAAATACGCATCGCGCGTCGCGTAAGCCGCCTTGGTGGCCTCCGCAAGCAGATGAATCCGGTCGGCTTCACCGAGCCTGCCGACGTCGAAGCCTTCGAGCACGCGCAGGATCATCAGCGCCGCCAGCCCCTGCCCGTTCGGCGGACATTCCATCACGGTGAAGCCGCGATAATCGGCCGAGATCGGCGTCACGTCCTCGCCGCGATGCGCGGCGAAGTCATCGACGCTGTGGGCGCCGCCGAGCTTGCGCAGCACCGCGACCATCTCCTCGGCGACCTCGCCCTCGTAGAATCCGGCGCGGCCCTCGCGTGCGATCTTGCGCAGCGTCGCGCCGAGCCGCGGCTGGGCGCGGACGTCGCCGATCTCGGGAACACTTCCTCCGGGGAGAAACTGCGCGGCGGCGTTCGGATCGATTTCGACGCGCGCGCGACAGCGGCGCCAGTCGGACGCCACGCGCGGGGTGACGCAGAAGCCCTGCTCGGCGGCCTCGATCGCCGGCGCCAGCACGTCCGCCAGCGGCAGGCTGCCGTGGCGCTCGATCAAAGTGCACCAGGCGTCGATCGCGCCCGGAATGGTCACGGCCTCGGGCGACGTCGGCGGGATATCGCGGGCCTCGCCGCCGGCATATTTCTCCGCGTCGGTGCCGGCCGGGGTGCGGCCGGAACCGTTCAGCCCGATCGGGCGACCGCCGCCCAGCGCGATCAGCGCGAAGCAATCACCGCCGATACCGGTCATCTGCGGCTCGACCACGCCCTGGATCGCGACCGCAGCCACCGCGGCGTCGATCGCGTTGCCGCCGCGCCGCAGGATGTCGACCGCCGCCAGAGTCGCCCGCGGATGCGACGTCGCCGCCATGCCGTTCTGCGCGACCGCGAGCGAGCGGCCGGTCTTGTGAAAATCGCGCATCGTTGGTTCCCTGTTGGATGTCGTTCGAGGCTATCCGCCGACAGCCCAGGCTTCGCACCGCGCCGGACCCAGCCGGAGCACGCCGCTAGGCGGTCATCGCGTCTTGCGACGATGCGGCCTGCGGGCCGGCGAACAGGCTGCGGCCCGGGATAGCCTCGAGCAAAGCACGAGTGTAGGCGTGCCGGGGCGACGTGAACACCGACTTGGTATCGCCCTGCTCGACGATCTCGCCGCGGCGCATCACCACGATGCGATCGGCGATCTCGGCGGCAACGCGAAGATCGTGAGTGATGAACAGCATCGCCAGATTCATCTCCTCGCGAAGCTCCGCCAGCAGTTCGAGAATCTGCGCCTGCACCGAAACATCGAGCGCCGACACCGCCTCGTCGGCGACCAGCACCATCGGCTTCAGCGCCAGCGCGCGCGCGATGCAGATGCGTTGACGCTGGCCGCCGGAGAACTCGTGCGGGTAGCGCCCGGCCGCACTCGCCTCGAGGCCGACCCGCGCCAGCAGCCGCTTGGCGTCGGCCATCGCCTCGGCGGGCGGCGCGCCATAGGCCATCGGCCCGCGCGCGATCGCATCGCCGACCTTCTGCCGCGGATCGAGCGCCGCATACGGATCCTGGAACACGATCTGCACCTTGCGACGCATCGCCCGCAGCCCGCCGCCGCGCAATTCGAGGAAATCCATGCCGCCGAACTCGATCGCGCCGGAGTCCGGCTCGATCAGCCGCATGATGATGCGGCCGAGCGTCGATTTGCCGGACCCGGATTCTCCGACCACCGCAACGGTCTCCCGCGGTCGCAGGCTGAGCGCCACGTCCCGCACCGCCGGCACCGTGCGATGCGGCCGGAACAGGCCCTGCGAGGTGACGAAGGTCTTGTTCAGCCCGCGGGCGTCGAGCAACGGCTCGCCGTCGAGGTGACGGTCGAGCTCGGCGGCCGGGCGCGAGCCCGGCACCGCGGCGATCAGCGCCTTGGTGTAGTCGTCCTTCGGCCGCCGCAGCACCTCGTCGACGCTGCCCTGCTCGACGACGCGGCCGCCGCGCATCACCACCACCCGATCGGCGATATCGGCGACCACGCCGAAATCATGGGTGATGAACAGCACGCCCATGCCGCGTTCCGCCTGCAGCCGCCGGATCAGCGCCAAGATCTGCTTCTGGGTGGTGACGTCGAGCGCTGTGGTCGGCTCGTCGGCGAGCAGCAGCGCCGGATTGTTGGACATCGCCATCGCGATCATCACCCGCTGGCGCTGACCGCCGGAGAGCTGGAACGGATAGCTGCGGACCAGGGTGGCCGGTTCCGGCAGTCCGACAGCGGCGACGAGTTCGAGCACTCGCGCATCGAGTTCGGCCCGGCTCGGCCGCGGCGCGGCATGGACCAGGATCGCCTCGGCAATCTGATCTCCGACCCGCGCCAGCGGATTGAGGGCGCTGAGCGGCTCCTGGAAGATCATCGAGATCGCGCCGCCGCGAAGGCCGCGCATCGTGTCTTCATCCGCGTGCGCGAGGTCTTGGCCGCGAAACCGCACCGCGCCGCCGCCGATCGACAGATTCGGCGGTAGCAATCCGAGCACCGCATGCGCGGTGATCGACTTGCCCGAACCGGATTCCCCGACCAGGCAGACGATCTCGTTGCGCCGCACGCCGAGCGACACCTCGGCGACCGCGTGGCTGCGATCGCCGCCCCTCGGCAGCGCGACCGACAAATTCTCGACGGACAACAGGATATCGTCGCTCATGCGTTACGCGCCTTTCGCGAGATGCGCGGGTTCAGGGTGTCGTTCAGCCCCTCGCCGACCAGATTGATCGCCAGCACGGTGAGCAGGATGGCGATGCCGGGAAACATGCTCATCCACCACGCCTGACGGATCACGGTGCGCGACGCGCCAATCATCAGTCCCCACGACATCAGATTGGGATCGCCGAGCCCCATGAAGCTGAGCGCGCTCTCGATCAGGATCGCGGTCGCGATCGTCAGCGAGCCGGTGACGATGATCGGCGAGATCGCATTGGGCAGGATGTGGCGCAGCGCGACCACCATCGGCGCCTGGCCTTGACACACCGCGGCCTGGACGAATTCACGGCCGCGCAGCCGCATGAACTCCGCCCGCGTCAGCCGCGCCAGCGGTGGCCAGCTCACTGCGCCGATCGAGATGATGACATTGGTCAGCGTCGGTCCGATCGTCGCCACCAGCAGGATGGCGAGGATGAAGCCCGGGATGGTCTGGAACAGCTCGGTGACGCGCATCATCGCATCGTCGACCCGGCCGCCGAAATACCCGGCGATCGCCCCGATCACCACGCCGATACACAGCGCCGCCAGCGTCGAGGCGACCCCGATCGTCAGCGACACCCGGGCGCCGTAAGCGATCCCGGCGGCGACGTTGCGGCCGAGCATGTCCGAGCCGAGCGGGAGCCCTTCGCTCGCGGGCGGCTGGAACGGCGCCGCGACCATTTCCCAAGGGTCTTCAGGGAAGATCACCGGCGCCATCGCCGCGAGCACGATCACGCCGATCAGGATCACCAGGCCGATCAGGCCGGTCGGGTGACTCAGGAAGGTCTTCAGCCGATCCATCTCGACCTCCGCTCAGGACGCAGCACGCAGGGAGACGCGCGGATCGACGACCCGGTAGATCGCGTCGGTGAGAAGATTGAGCCCGATGACGATCACAGACATCACCAGGAAGATGCCGAGCATCAACGGATAGTCGCGCTGCAGCACCGCATCGAAGGTCAGGCGGCCGAGACCGGGCCATGCGAACACCGTCTCGATCACCACCGCTCCGCCGACCAGCGTGCCGGCCTGCATGCCGGCCACGGTGACCACCGGCAGCACGGCGTTCCGCAACATGTGCCGGATGATGATCTGGCCGCGCTTCAGGCCCTTGGCCCGCGCCGTCTTGATGAAGTCCTGATGCGCGACATCGATCACCGCCGAGCGCATCAGCCGAGCGTAAATCGCCAGATGCACCGCCCCGAGCGAGATCACAGGCAGGATCAGATGAGCCGCGATGTCGCGAGCCCGCTCCAGCGGCGTCATCTCGACGCCGATCGTGACGTAGCCGAACGCCGGCAGCCAATCGAGCTGCACCGAGAACAGCAGCACCAGCATCAGACCGAGCCAGAACACCGGCATCGCGTAGAGGAACAGCGACACGATGGTCAGCGCGGTGTCGGACCATTTGCCCGCGCGGACGCCGGCCAGCGTGCCGAGCGAAACACCGACCGAGAGCGACAGCAGGAACGCGCTGCAAGTCAACAATAGAGTCGCCGGCAGACGCTCGGCGATCAGCGACAGTACCGAGCGCTGCTGCCGATAGGAGTAGCCCAGATCCAGCGTCACGATCCGCTTCAGATAGATCGCAAGCTGGACCGGATACGGCTTGTCGAGCCCGTACTCTGCACGCAGCCGCGTGAGCATCTCCTCATCCGCCGCTCCGCTCTGCCCGGCCATCACCTGCGCGGGATCGCCCGGCGCGGCATGCACCAGCACGAAGTTGAAGGTGGCGATCACCAGCACCACCGCGACGAGGCGGACAGCCCAGCGGACGATCGCCAGACCGATCGCCACACTGCGGCTGCCGCCGATCGACTGCGCAAGCGCCATCATCCGAACGAAACCGTCCCGAAGGTGTCGTGCACGCCGATCGCGGTGGTCACGACATTCTTCAGCCGCTTGTCCATGAAGTTCGGGTAGTCGATCTCGAGCAGCCAGGCGACCGGCACCTCCTCGACCATGATCTTCTGCAGCGCGCTGTAGTGCTCCTGGCGCTTTTCGTCGGAGGTCGCGACGGCAGCCTCCTCGAACAACCGGTCGACCTCCGGATTGGAATATCCGCAGGTGTTGGAGAACAAGATGCCCTTGCGGATGTTGGACGAGACGTAGCTGCGCGACACGCCGAGTGCCGGATCACCGAACTGATAGACGGTGGTCGACGTCATCGAGAAATCCCAGTTGCTGAACTTCTCGGCCCAGCCGGCAACGTCGATGCCTTTCAGTTGCAGATCGATGCCGACGCGGGCGAGCGACTGCCGCAGGAACTCGGACGCCCGCTGATGGGTTTCGCCATACGGCGGCACCAGATAGGGAATCGACACGCGCTTGCCGTCGGGGCCCGGCTTCAGCCCCATCTCGTCGAGCAACGCCTTCGCCTTTTCGGGCGAATAGTCGTAGCTCTTGACGTTCTTTTCGTAGAATTTCGTCTTCGACGACACCGGTCCGGTCGCGACCTTGCCGAGACCGAAATAGACGCGGGCGAGCAGCGCCTTGCGGTCGATCGCGTACATCACCGCCTGCCGGAACCGCTTGTCGTTCAGCGGCGCGACCCGGTTGTTGAACTCGAGCCAGGTGTGGGGTGCGAAGAATTCGTAGCCCTTCGTGGTCATCGTCAGGTTCGGCAACTTCGACAGCCGCGGCACCTCGAACAATTCGACGTCGGTCCACTGCGTGAGCTGAACGGTGCCCTGCTCCAGCGCAACCGAGCGCGACGCCGAATCCGGGATCACCCGATAGATGATCTCGTCGAGGACCGGCTCGCCCGGACGATAGTAGCCTTCATGCTTGACCAGATGGACGTGCGAGCCGCGCACCCATTCCTTCAGCTTGAACGGACCGGAACCGATCGCCTTCGCGTTCGCCGGGTTCTTGCGATAGTCGGTCCCCTCGTAAATGTGCTTCGGCACGATCGGCGCCGTCGTGCAATCGAACGCGGTGAGGAACGGCGCGAAGGGAGTCTTCAGTTTGAACACCACCGTGAGCGGATCCGGCGCCTCGGCCTTCTCGACCCGCGAGAAGGTGTTGCGCGCCCGCGCGTGGTTTTCCATCAGGATCTTCATCACCGAGAACACCACGTCTTCCGACGTCAGCGGCGTGCCGTCGTGGAAGGTGATGTTGGGGAACAGCTTGAACGTATAGGTCAGCTTGTCGGGCGACACTTCCCATGACTGCGCCAGGCCCGGCAGCGGCTTGAGATCGAAGTCGTAGCGCAGCAGGCTCTCGTAAATCTTGCCGCCCAGCGTCAGCGTCGGCTGCTGCTGATTGAGCGCGGTCACCAGGATCGGGGGCTCCGGCTGAATGATGGTGTTGAGCGTGCCGCCCCGAGTCTGCCCCACCGCCCGGGTGATGCCGAGCGGAATGCCGCCGATGCCGGCCGCGCCAGCGAGCAGGCCGAGCTTGGTGAATTCGCGTCTGTTCATGGGATCCCCCGCGTTACGAGAAGTTGAACTGGTCGATCGTTCAGGACGTTGGTGAATGAGGCGAAGGTGGTCCGTGCATCAGACCATCGCCTCGATGAGATACGGACCACGGCGCGCGAGCGCCGCATCGAGCGCACTTGAGAATTCCGACAGCGTGGTGGCGCGGCCGGCCTCGACGCCGAGGCCTTGCGACATCTTGGTCCAGTCGAGTTCGGGCTGGTCGAGCTGCAGCATCCGCTGCGCATTGCGGCCCGGTGTCTGCGCCCCGACCTTGCTCATCTCGCCCCACAGCGTGGCGTAGGATCGGTTCGAAAACACGATGGTGACGACGTCGAGGTTTTCCCGGGCGTGGGTCCAGAGACCCTGCACCGTGTACATGCCGCTGCCGTCGGCCTGCAGGTTGATCACCTTGCGGTCCGGGCACGCCACCGCGGCGCCCGCTGCCATCGGAATGCCGATCCCGATCGCGCCGCCGGTGATCTGCAGATAGTCGTGCGGTGCCGCGTCGTAGGAATGGTCGAAGAAACCCGAGGAGGTCAGCGCCTCGTCGCAGACGATCGCCTGATCCGGTAGCCGCGCGGCGACCAGCCGGTTCACCATGTCCACGGTCAAAGCGGCATTGGGCCCCGCCGTCGGCGCAGGAACGGCGAACGGTGCAATCGCGACCGGCTCGCTCGGTGCATTCACTTCGTCGGCAAGCCATTCCAGCGCCTGCACCAGATCCTGATCGGGCCCGGCGAGTTGCACGATCTCGCAATTCGGCGGAGCCAACCGGCCGGGCCGGTTCGGATAGGCGAAGAACGACACCGGCTCCTTGGCGCCGATCAGCACCACCATGTCGGCGCCGCGCAGCATCTCGATGCCGATCTCGTGCGTCATCGGCAGCTTGGCGATCGGCGCCCGGCCGCGGCCGCGCTCGATCCGGCCATTGGCGCCCTGCGCGTAGATTTCCACCCCGGCGCTGCGGCGAATGCTGTCGGCGATCCGTAGCGGGTGCTCGCGCAGCGCGCCGCCGGAGAGCATCAGCACCACCTTGCGTTTGGTGCGGATCGCAGCGCCGATACGCACGACCGTCTCCTGCACCACCGGCGTCTGGCGCAGACGTTTGCCGCGCACCGGCGCCGATCGGTAGCTGTGTTCATTCCACGCCATGTCGGCAGGCAGGATCAGTGTCGAAATCCCCGGCGCCATGCTCTGCGACCACGCATCCGCGACGTCCTGGTCGATCCGCACCGGATCGGCGATGCGCTTGACCCAGCGCGACATTGGTCGCGCCAGCGAGTCGATGTCGCTGGTCAGCGGCGCATCGAGCGGCAGATGCTCGACCGCATGGTCGCCGACGATGTTGATCATCGGCGAATGCGCGCGCCGTGCGTTGTGCATGTTGGCCAGGCCGTTGGCGAGGCCTGGGCCGAGATGCAGCAGCGTCACCGCCGGCCGGTCGGTCATCCGTGCGTAGCCGTCCGCGGCGCCGGTGACGACGCCCTCGAACAGCCCGAGAATGCACCGCATCCGCGGCTGACGATCGAGCGCCGCCACGAAATGCATCTCCGACGTGCCGGGATTGGCGAAGCAGACATCGACCTCGTGCGCCAGCAGCGCATCACAGAGCCGGTCCGCTCCCGTCATCGATTGCACGGCTGACGCCGCCGGAGCCGCGACTGTCATCACAGCTTCCTCAGCCCGCACCATTCCGCGACGAACAACGCGATGCTCAGCGTCGTCTTGCGCAGGCTTTCGAGGTCGATGCGTTCGTTGAACGCGTGCGGCCCCTCGCCGTAGGGTCCGTAGCACAGCGCCGGGATGCCGTAGTCGACCGAGTAGTAGCGGGTGTCGTTGACGGCGGTCGACAGCCGCGCATCCAGCGGCGCCTTGAAGGCCGCCTGATGCGCGACGGTGAGCGCCGCTTCGGCGTCACTGCCCGGTTCGCAGACCGCCGGATCGGCCTTGAAGCCGCTCCAGATCAGTTCGGCCGGATTCTCCGACAAAAACGTGTCGCTGGCTTGCGCTTCGGCGAGGCATTGCTCGATGCCGCGCATCGCTTCCTGCGGCGTGTCGCCGGTCAGCAAGCCGAGCCGGCAATCCAGCTCGCACCAGGCGGAGGTGGAACTCGCCCAATCGCCGCCCTTGATGATGCCGACGTTGAACTTGATCGGGTTCTTGACCTGACCGAACCACGGATCGCGCACCGCCTGCGCGTTGAGCTTCTTGGTGTACTCCTCGAAGGCACGGATCAGGTGCATCGCCGACAGGATGGCGCTGGTACCGGTCTCCGAATAGGCGACGTGCACCGGCGTGCCGCGTACCCGCAGCCGGAACCAGACTGCACCGACCTGCGCGCGAGTCAGGGTGTGGCCGGTCGGCTCCGGAATCAGACAGGCGTCGGCGCGATAGCCGCGCATCAGCGTCGACAGAGCGCCGTTGCCGGTGCTTTCTTCCTCGGTCACGGTCTGGACATGGACGCGCGCATCGGGCGCGTAGCCGGCGGCGCGGATCGCATCGAGCGCGAAGATCATCGCCGACACGCCGCCCTTCATGTCCTGTGCGCCGCGACCGATCATCCAGCCGTCGCGCACCGTCGCGGCGAACGGCGGATCGCCCCACAGATCGACCGGACCTTCCGGCACGACGTCGATGTGCCCCTGCAGGATCAGGCTGCGACCGTTGCCGTCGCTGTCGGCGGTGGCGACGACCTGCATCGAGCCGGCCGGATCGATGTCGTCCATCGGCGCCGCCTTGGGGTGGCTGGCGATATCGACGTCGGCGAGACTGAATGTGTCGACCTTGTAGCCGCGTTCGGCGAGCTGCTGCGCCAGCCATTCCTGCTGCGGAGCCTCCTGGCCGCGCAAGCTGCGGAACTGCACCATACGCTGGAGAAACGCGACCTGGTCGTTGAAATTGCGATCGACCGCTGCCCGCAGGCTTTCAGTAATCGCATCCGATTTGGTCAATGTCTCAGTCGCCACGTCTCGGTCTCCCCTGGATCTGATAGTTCTCGTTATGCAGATGGCAGCGTCAGCGATCGAGACCGCCGAGCAGGATGTATTTGGTCTCGACGTATTCCTCGATGCCGTGGCGCGAGCCCTCGCGGCCGATGCCGGATTCCTTGACGCCGCCGAACGGCACCACGTCGGCCCCGAGCAGCGCCGAGTTGACGCCGACCATGCCGGACTCGAGCGCCTCGGCGACGCGGAACACGCGTCCGAGGTCGCGCGCGTAGAAGTACGCTGCCAACCCGAACGGCGAGTCGTTGGCCTGCGCGATCACGTCGGCTTCGTCGCTGAAGCGATACACCGGCGCGACCGGACCGAACGTCTCCTCGCGTGTGACGACCATGTCGGCGGTGACGCCGGTGACCACGGTCGGTTCGAAGAACGTGCGGCCAAGCGCGTGCCGCTTGCCGCCGAGCACGATCTTGGCGCCCTTGGCGACTGCATCCGCGAGATGATGCTCGACCTTGGCCACCGCCTCCTTGGTGATCAGCGGCCCCTGGGTGACGCCGTCGTCCAGGCCGTTGCCGACCCGCAATTTGGCGACCTTCGCGGCGAGCTTCTCGACGAAGGCGTCGTAGATCTTGTCCTGCGCGTAGATCCGGTTGGCGCAGACGCAGGTCTGCCCCATGTTGCGGAACTTCGAGGCGATCACGCCGTCGACCGCGGCATCGAGATCGGCGTCGTCGAACACGATGAACGGCGCATTGCCGCCGAGTTCGAGACCGACCTTCTTCACGGTCGAGGCGGCCTGGCGCATCAGGATCTTGCCGACCTCGGTCGAGCCGGTGAAGCTGATCGCCCGCACCGCCGGATGTTCGGTCCACGCCTTGCCGATCGCCGGCGCATCGCCGGTGATGATGTTGAGGACGCCCGGCGGAAAGCCGGCGCGCTGCGCCAGCACGCCGAGCGCGAGCGCCGTGAACGGCGTCTCCGGCGCCGGCTTGATCACCACGGTGCAGCCGGCTGCCAGCGCCGGTGCGACCTTGCGGGTGATCATCGCGGCGGGAAAATTCCACGGCGTGATCGCCGCGACGACGCCGACCGGCTGCCGGATCACCATCGTTCTGGAATCGGCGCGATGGGACGGGATTGTCTCGCCGTAAATGCGGCGCGCCTCCTCGGCATAGAATTCCACGAACGACGCCGCGTAGTCGATCTCGCCGAGGGCTTCCGCCAGCGGCTTGCCCTGTTCCTGAGTCAGCAACCGGGCCAGATCGTCACGGTGAGCGACGATCTGATCGAACCAGCCGCGCAGCATCGCTGCGCGCTCCTTCGCCAGCAGTTTCGACCATTGCCGGAACGCGAGGCCGGCCGCGCGAACCGCTTCCTCGGCCTCGTCGGTGCCGAACCGCGGCACCGCACCGATACGTTCGCCGGTCGCGGGATTGTACACCGCATCGACCGGCTCGCCGCACCACTTGCCGCCGATCAGGCAGCGTTCGGCCAACAGGCCCGGATCACTCGGCATCAGCATGTTCGATCATTCCCGTTCGGCGCAGGCGCGCGCCTCGTTCTAGGCAGCCAGGCAGCGTTCCAGGATCGCCAGGCCCTCGTCGACGATCGCGTCGGAGGCTGTCAGCGGCACCAGGATTCGGATCGTGTTGGCAGCCGTGCCGCACGACAGCAGGATCAGGCCGTTCTCGTGCGCGAGCTGTGTCACCCGCTTGGTGGTCTCGGCATCAGGCTCGTTGCCGCCGCGCTGCTTGAGAATGTCGAATGCGACCATCGCGCCCGGCCCGCGTGCCGGCGAGGTCGGCACCAGCGTGTTGGACAGTGCAAAGCGATCGATCGCCGCCCGCAGCCGATCACCGATCTGGTTCGCACGTGCGATCAGATTTTCCTGCTCGAACACGTCCAGCACCGCCAGCGCGGCAGCGCAGGCCAGCGGATTACCCGCATAAGTGCCACCGAGGCCACCGGGCTCGGCGGCATCCATGATGGCGGCGCGGCCGATCACACCGGACAGCGGCAGACCGCCGGCAAGACTCTTGGCGACGCAAACGATATCGGCCTGGACGTCGTAGTGCTCCATCGCGAACATCTTGCCGGTGCGGCCGAAGCCGGTCTGCACTTCGTCGGCGATCAGCACGATGCCGTTCTCGTCGCACAGCCTGCGCAAGCCCCGCATCAACTCCGGCGGCGCCTGATGGAAACCGCCCTCGCCCTGCACCGGCTCGATGATGATCGCGGCAACCTGCGAGGCGTCGATATCGGCCTTGAACACGAACGACACGCAACGCAGCGCATCCTCGACCGAGACGTCGCCGCCCGCGGCAGGAAACGGCACGTGCCAGACGCCCGGAAGCGGCGGACCGAGCGCCTTCTTGTAGGGAATGACCTTACCGGTCATCGCCGACGCGAACGCGGTGCGGCCGTGGAAGCCGCCGGTGAAGGCGATCACGCCGGCGCGCCCGGTCGCTGCGCGCGCGATCTTCACGGCGTTCTCGGTCGCCTCCGCACCGGTGCTGAGCAGGATCGATTTCAGCGGCCCGTTGATCGGCGCCAGTTCGTTCAGCCGCTCGGCGAGCCGGATGTAGCCTTCGTAAGGCGACACCTGGAAGCAAGTATGCGTGAAGCGGTCGAGCTGAGCGCGGATCGCCGCGACGACATGTGGATGGCAATGGCCGGTGTTGAGCACGGCGATGCCGCCGGCAAAATCCACGTAGCGCTTACCCTCGACGTCCCAGATCTCGCTATTCAGCGCACGCTCTGCAAACACCGGCGTGGCCTGGCTGACACCGCGCACCACAGCCGCCTGCCTGCGCGTCAGCAATTCACTATTCGTCATCAGCTCTCTCCCGAACTGACGACGACGCTAAAGCGACGAGGAGGACAATCAATCAGCTTGTAAGTTCGATCTGGTGACTTCCATGCACCAATCGAAAAATGCTGCACCAATGCGAGCAGGGAGTGGCGCTTTGTTGAGCGAACCGCCCAACCGATCGCCAGACAGCTCTCGGTCGGCCGCGGCGGCTAGATCTCCGTCAGCACGCGCTTCAGCCAATTCCGCAACGCGACGATCTCCGGATCGTCCCACCGTTCTTTCAGAGCAACGAGCTGATAAGTCTCCATATAAACCGACGAAGTAATCACCTCGACGAGCGCGCCCGAGCGCAGATCTTCCT
This sequence comes from Rhodopseudomonas sp. WA056, assembly GCF_010906995.1. NCBI lineage: Bacteria > Pseudomonadati > Pseudomonadota > Alphaproteobacteria > Hyphomicrobiales > Nitrobacteraceae > Rhodopseudomonas > Rhodopseudomonas sp. WA056. The sequence continues at coordinate 23,624 of NZ_QPFS01000033.1, forward strand.
CGACCAGCACGTCGTTTCCAAGCGCGACGCCCTGTCCGAGCCGTGCCGCTTCAATCGCCAGATGGGCATGCCACAGCCGCTGACCGCGCAGCGGCGGCAGATCGTCGAGGCCCGCGAGTTCGAACCAGCGCGTCCACTGATCGGTGGATTCTTCGTGAATCAGCGCGATCTTCGACAGATCGTCGAGACTCCCGATCGCCGGATAGCGGGCCAGATAGGCCGGGCTCGCAACCGGAAACACCCGCGGCCGCACGAGGATCTCGGCCATCAGCGGCCCGCGGGCGTCGATTATGTCGGCATAGACGATCTCGGCATCGGCCTCGCCGCGCGCCAGATCCGGATGCGTCAAGGTCGGCTGCAGATTCACTTCCCAGTTGCGCGGCGGACCGGTCAGTTCGGGAAGCCTAGACAGCAGCAGCCGATTGGCGATGCCGGGAATGCACCAGATGTTCAATGTCGGCAGTGACGACGGACGCGCGCTCGTGGTGGCGCGGGCGATGATGTCGAATGCCTGCGCGATCTGGGTATGAAAGCTCAGCCCGGCTTCGGTCAGCATCACCCCGCGGCCCTCCCCGCGCACCAGGGCCACGCCGAGGGATTTCTGCAGGTTCTGCAAGTGCCGCGACACGACGGTATGGCTGACCGCCAGCTCATCGCCCGCGGCGCGAACGCTACCGGTGCGGCCGACCGCTTCGAAGGCGCGCAAGGCGATCAGCGACGGCAAACGACGACGCATCATGAGCCTCGCATCGCCCGGGCCACGTAACGACGCATACGCATTATTGACTTGTTGCCTCCACGCTCTCGTCGCGACCGGGTCATCCCCGATCGAAATTTCGAACTGCCGACGAAAAAACTCATCCCTCTTGTCGCACGCCGAAGCAACCGTCACAAACGCCGGACCTACCCGTCGCCGCGGAGGTGCTGTGTCTCGCCATACGATTCGCTCAAATTTGAACAGTGCGGACGGTACAGGGGGCGGACGGGCGGAGAATCCGAACTGGATACGGCAAACCCGCGACCTCTCGAATCCTCGACAATTTTAGCGAAACGGTGCGGCACGACCGAGCCGCTTCCGGTTTGTGGACATCACCCGACGCCGCGCGCTGTCTGCAATCACGACACGTTAAAATTGCGTGCAGCGTCTCCCGATCACGCTGCGATCTATCCTGCGCGACTGTCGGCCCCTCGTACTGCCGCTGGCTTCACCTAACGAGGTCGGGCATCGCTCCGGGATGTGGCGAAACATTTCGATGCGAGACGATCAGCAGGCTGCGCCCGCCGCGCAGCCGTTCCACGCCTCGCATCACGTCCGCTGCGGTCGCGTCGTCGAGGCCTTCGGTCGGCTCGTCGAGGATCAGGATGCGGGCATCGGTGCGCAGCAGGCCGCGCGCGATTGACAGTCGCCGCACCTCGCCGCCCGACAATCTGGCGCCCCCCTCGCCGACGTAGGTCTGAAGCTGATCGGGCATCCGCGCCACCGCCTGCTTCAGCCCGGCGCCGTCGAGTGCCGCCCACAGCTCGGCGTCGCTCGCATCCGGCGCGAAGCTGCGCAGATTGTCGGCGATGGTCGCGGCGAAGATGTGCGGCTGCTGCGGCACCAGCGCGATCACCGACCGCAGATCGGCCAGCGCCAGCCGGCGGATCGGCACGCCGCCGAGCCGGATCTCGCCGGCATCGGGATCGCGGACACGCACCAACAGATCGATCAGCGTCGACTTGCCGCTACCGCTCGGACCGTCGAGCCGCCGCTCGCCGCCCTGCGGCAGGACGACATCGGCGGCGCGCAGCGCAGGCGTGGTGCGTCCCGGAAAGGTCAGCGACACCTTGTCGGCGACCAGATCGTACGCTTGCGGCAGCGGCGCCGGCTGCGCCGGTTCGTCGACCAGCGGCGCGCGGTCCCACAGCGCGAACAACCGCCGCAATGACACCAGGGTCGCGCCCAGCCCAGCCGCCGCGACGGGGAGCGGCGCGAACGCTTCGAACGACGCCAGTACCAGTAGCAGGACCAAGGTGAGGTCGGGGCCGCTGAGCGCCGCGCTGCCGAGCGCCGAGCTACCCACGCCGAGCACGGCGATCACCGCGGCATCGGACGCGGCGCCGAGGCCGATCGCGCCGAGCGCGCTACGCGCCGCGATCGTCCGCTCGGCGGCGATCCGCCGCGCCAGCAATCCGTCCAGCGCGTCGATACGGCGGCGATCGTCGCCGGTGACCAGCAGCGTCGCCAGCCCGTCGAGATGTTCGGTGGTGCGGCGGCGCAGCGTCGCGGCCAGCACCGCGTCGCGATCGGCGGCCTTGCGTGTGGCGCGCACCACCAGCGCCGGGCCGATCAGCCCGCCGGCCGCCAGGATCGCCGCGAGCCCCCACGCCAGCGCGCTCTGGCCGAGCCAGACGACGGCGCCGATCACGACGCCAGCCACCACGATCGCGACCACCGCCGGCGCGGCCAGCCGCAGGAACACGATCTCCAGCCGGTCGATGTCGAGCTTCAGCCGCGCCGCCACCTCACCCGAGCGCAGATCGGCGAGACCGCCGGGCGCGATCTCAGCCAGCCGCGCGAACAGCGCGACGCGGGTCGATGCCAGCAGCGCGAAGGTCGCCTCGTGGCTGACGACGCGGTCGAGCCAGCGGCCGCCGGTGCGGACGATCGCGGCGAAGCGGATGATCGCCGACGGCGTGAAGTAGTTCATGGTCACACCGGCAGCGCCGGCGACCGCCATCGCGGTGACGAACCAGCCGGCCGTCGCCATCAGCGCCAGATTGGCGAAGGTGGTGAGCAGCGAGATCGCGAGCGCACCGAACAGCAGCGGCAGCGAGCCGCGCCACAACCGGACCAGACGGATCAGGTCACGCATCGGAGCGCTCCGCATCGGATCGGTCGCGCGCACCTTCGAGGATCTGCGCGGGCCTGCCCTGCGCGGCGACGCGGCCGCGCTCGATCACCACCACACGGTCGGCGGCCGCGATGGTCTCGCGCCGGTGCGCGATCGTCAGCACGGTGCGTCCTTCGCGCAGCCGCGCCAGCCCCTGCATCACCACGCGCTGCGCTTCGGCGTCGAGATGCGCGGTCGGCTCGTCGAACAGCAGCAGCGGCCCGGCGGCGTAGATCGCGCGCGCCAGCGCCAGCCGCTGCGCCTCGCCGCCGGACAGATTGGCGCCGCGCTCGGCCAACGGGGTCGCGGCGCCGTCCGGCAGCCGGTCGACCCACGCCGCGGCGTCCGCGGCGCGCAGCGCCTCGCGCAGCGCTGTATCATCGGTCGTGGCCGCGCGGCCCATCACCACATTGTCGGCGATCGAGCCCTCGAAAAACTGCGGCGTCTGCGCCATCGCCACCAGCGCCCGTCGCCACTCCGCCGGATCGATTTCGGACAGCGGCACGCCGTCGATCAGCACCCGGCCGCCGCTCGGCTCGACGAACCGCAGCAGCAGCGCCAGCACCGTGCTCTTGCCGGCGCCGGACGGGCCGACCAGCGCGACGTGTTCGCCGGCGGCGATGTCGAGGCTGAAGCCGTCGAGCGCAACGCGGCCGTCGGCATGGACGACGCGCACGTCGTCGAACCGGATCGCCGGCGGCGCCGCCGCAACGTAACGCCGGCCGGCCGCGGGCGGCGTGTCGAGCAGCGGCGCCAGCTTGTCGAGCGCGGCCAGCGCTTCCAGCCTGGCGTGGCGGCGCGCGCCGATGTCGCGCAGCGGCGCGAAGAACTCCGGCGCCAGCAGCAGCACGAACAGCCCGGTGGCGAAATCCATCTCGCCCCACAGCAGCCGGAAGCCGACCGCGATCGCCACGCCGGCGATTGCCGCGGTCGCGACGAATTCCACAACCAGCGCCGACAGGAAGGCGATCCGCAGCACCGCCATGGTCTCGCGGCCGTAGCGCTCGGCGGCGGCTTTCACCGCGGCGACGGCGCGGTCCGCGGTTCCTGCGAGCTTGCGTTCGGGCAGGCCGCGGATTTGATCGAGCAGATGACCGCCGAGCCGCGCGAGCCCGGCCCAGCGCTCGCCGCTCGCCCGCTCGGCACCCTGCCCGGCCAGGATCGAGAACCACACCAGCAGCGGCAGCGCGACGAGCAGGATGCCCGCCGCCAAAAGATCGCGCCACGCCACGATCGCCAGCACCGCGACCGGGACCACCGCGGCGCGCACGATCGCCGGCTGCCACGCGCGCCACAGCGGCGCCACCGCGTCGAGCGAGTCCGTCAGCAACGCCACCAGTTCTCCCGGCGGATGCTCTCCGAGCCGCACCGGGCCGAGCGCCGACACTCGCTCCAGCGCCCGCCGAAACAGATGCCGCCTCACCTTGGCGGAAGCCTCGAACGCCGCCCGCTCGGTGAGCCACGCCGCCGCGGCACGGAGCAATGCGACGCCGGCGAGCAGAGCCAGCAGCGGCATGATCGCCGGCAGCGCCGCATGGCCGAACACCAAACGGTCGACCGCGATCGCGATCAGTTGCGCCGTCGCCACCGCCAGCACGCCGCCGACCGCGGCAGCGAACGTCGCAATGCGGGCGTGGCATCCGGCGACCACGCGGAGCGAACGCAGTAGCGCGGCGGACGGGGCGGAACGTGCAGTCACGGTGACGGCGCCTCGGTGCGAAAACCCAGTCAGTGAAACCTGGTCAGCGAAACCTGATCATAAGGCGCGAGGCCGGCGCGTCGATCGCACCGGCCTCGTCCGGATGTCACGCCTTTCGGCTGCTAAACGACGCGGTCGGGGATCTGCGAGCCGTCGGGTTGGTCGTGGGTCGGCACCGCGACCATCAGACCGTCCTGAAACTCGTACCACATCACGTTGATGACGGCGATCGCCGCAGCGGCGGTGACGCCGAGAATCCAGGCGAAGTACCACATGGTCGATCTCCTTCAGTAGGCCGAATGGGCGCGGGCTTCGATCTCGCCGGCGGTGACCCTGCCCCACATGTTGGCGTAGCACCACACGGTGTAGGCGAGCACGATCGGCAGGAAGATCACCACCGCCCAGAACATCACCGTCAGGGTCAGTTCGCTCGATGCCGCATCCCAGATCGTCAGGCTCGATCGCGGATCGATGCTCGACGGCATGATGAACGGGAACATCGACAGCCCGGCGGTGCCGATGATGCCGACCATCCCGAACGCGCTGGTGACGAAGGCGAGGCCCGGCCGATGCACGGCCGACAGCAGCATGGTGAGCAGCGGCGCGATCAGGCCGATCGCCGGAACGATCATCGCCAGCGGCTGCTTGGCGTAGATATCGAGCCAGGCGCCGGGCGCGCGCACCACTTCCTTGGTGAGCGGGTTCGATGCCGCGCTGTGCGCCGCCTCCTTGACGATGCGATAGCCGTCGATGCCGAGCCACAGCCAGACCCCGGCCAGCGCGAACGCCACCGCCACGATCGGTGACAGCAGCAGCACGGCCTTGCGGGCGCGATCGGCGACCGCATCGGAGGCGCGAAGCTGCAGCCAGACCCCGCCGTGCGCGGCGAGCATCGCCAGGCTGATCACGCCGGCGAGCAGCGCGAACGGGTTGAGCAGCGGCAGCAGCGCCGTCAGCAGCGAGCCCTGATAATGGGCGCGCAGCAGGTCGTCGAGCCGGAACGGCACGCCCTGCAAGAGATTGCCGAAGGCGACGCCGAAGATCAGCGCCGGGATGGTGCCGCCGGCGAACAGTCCCCAGTCCCAGGCGTTGCGCCAGGTCGGGTTCTCGATCTTGGAGCGATAGTCGAAGCCGACCGGCCGGAAGAACAGCGCGAACAGCACCAGCAGCATTGCCATGTAGAAGCCGGAGAACGCGGCGGCGTAGACCGCGGGCCAGGCGGCGAAGATCGCGCCGCCGGCGGTGATGAACCAGACCTGGTTGCCGTCCCAATGCGGGCCGACCGAGTTGATGGCGATGCGGCGTTCGACGTCCTTGCGGGCGACGAACGGCAGCAAGGTGCCCACCCCCATGTCCATGCCGTCGGTGATGGCGAAGCCCATCAGCAGCAGGCCGACGAAGATCCACCAGACGAATTTGAGAGTCTCGTAGTCGAGCATGATGATCTCCTCCGGCTCACACCACAGCCGCGGCGGACTTGGCAGCGGTCTTGGCGTCGGCCTCGAAGTGATAGCGTCCGGTACCGAGCGAACTCGGACCGAGCCGGGCGAATTTGAACATCAGGAACAACTCGATCACCAGCAGCAGCGTGTAGAAGGCGAGGAAGCCGGTCAGCGAGAAGATCAGGTCGCCCGAGGTCAGGCTCGATGTTGCCAGGAAGGTCGGCAGCACTTCGCCGATCGCCCATGGCTGCCGGCCGAACTCGGCCACGAACCAACCGGCTTCGGATGCCAGCCACGGCGCCGGGATCAGCAGCACCGTGAACCACAGGAACCAGCGCCTGCGTTCGAGGCTCTTGTTGGCATTGAACCAGAAGCTCGCCGCGAAGGTGAACAGCATCACGAAGCCGAGGCCGACCATGATGCGGAACGCCCAGAACAGCGGCCAAACCGTCGGAATGGTCGAGGCCGCGGCAGCCTTGATCTGCTCCGGCGTGGCGTTGGCCGGGTCTTCGACGAACTGCTTCAGCAGCAGGCCGAAGCCGAGATCCTTGACGTGGGCGTCGAAGGTCTTGCGGGTCTCCGGCGAGGTATCACCGGCGCGGATCTTGGTCATCGCCGCATAGGCGATCTGCCCGGATTCGATCCGCGCCAGATGCTCGCGTTCGAGATCGGCGAGCCCCTTGACCGGCTTGTCGATCGACCGCGTCGCGATCAGACCGAGCACCGCGGGAATCTTGACAGCGTCGGCGATCGCCTGGCCGGTCTGGCTCGGGAAGCCGAACAGCGTGAACGCCGCCGGTGCCTTCTCGGTGTGCCATTCGCCCTCGATTGCGGCCAGCTTGACCTTCTGCACGTCGCCGAGGGTGTAGCCGCTCTCGTCACCAAGCACGATCACCGACAGCGACGACGCCAGGCCGAATCCGACCGCGACCGCGAACGAACGGCGCGCGAACGCGAGATCCCGCCCCTTCAGGATGTACCAGGCCGAGATGCCCATCACGAACACCGAGGCGGTGACGTAACCCGCCGCCACGGTGTGAACGAACTTCACCTGCGCCACCGGATTGAGGAACACCTCGGCGAAGCTGGTCATCTCCATCCGCATCGTCTCCGGCGAGAACACCGAGCCGACCGGGTTCTGCATCCAGCCGTTGGCGATCAGGATCCACAGCGCCGACAGGTTCGATCCGATCGCAGTGAGAAACGTCACCGCCAGATGCTTGCGTTTCGAAAGCCGGTCCCAGCCGAGGAAGAACAGGCCGATGAAGGTCGATTCCAGGAAGAACGCCATCAGGCCTTCGATCGCCAGCGGCGCGCCGAACACGTCGCCGACATAGTGCGAGTAGTACGACCAGTTGGTTCCGAACTCGAACTCCATGGTCAGGCCGGTGGTGACACCGAGGGCGAAGTTGATGCCGAACAACTTGCCCCAGAACTTGGTCATGTCCTTGTAGATCTCCTTGCCGGTCATCACGTAGACCGTCTCCATGATGACCAGGAGCCAGGAGAGTCCGAGCGTCAGCGGCACGAACAGGAAATGATAGAGCGCGGTCGCGGCGAACTGCCAGCGCGACAGTTCTACGAATGTTGAGTCCACCATGATGGCCGACATCCTTCCGAGGAGTGAAGCCGATCCGCCGCAGGCGGCGGCTCCGTAGCGATGCGGTGAGATTGAGCATGCGAGGCTTCGCATGCAGCCGACAGGGAGGTGTCCAGAAACATGACGGCGAAGTCCCGATCACGATCGGGCCCCCTGTTGCAGAGATGCCGCCGATGGCCGATCGGGCGATGGCTTGGTCGAGCGGCGCTGCTGCGACAGAATGTCAGAGGCATTCGAATCGCTCGGTGACTTCGTCACAGGACTCGGCATTCGCCGACCTCGGAGTGCGTCCACTCCGTACTGATACGGAGGAGCCCGACGCGCGATTGTTGGTGCTTTGCAAATCATACATCCTGCGCGCGCAAGCGACCGCCGCTCGTGTCACGGCCCGGTGTTGAAAGTGACATCGTCACTGTGCGCGCGGCCGTGGCGGCCCAATAGTGACAGCGTTGCTGGTGGCAGAGCTGCGCCGAATCTTGCGCAGGTGGACATTCAAAGGTGACGCGCGAAGCACCTGTCCGACCGTTTCCCGGAATCTGTTCGCCAGACAGCACGTCGTTTCGAAAATGATCGCCGGAAAACGGCGCAAGGGGGGTTGGCATGGCTTCGGACGCATTCATCTCACGACGGCACTTCATGGGCATCGTCTCGGGGGCGCTCGCCGCCGGCGCCGCTGGTTCGGCGGCGGCGCAGCCGATCGCCACAAAGGCGCGCATCGTGATCATCGGTGCCGGCGCGGCCGGTACCGCGATCGCCAACCGGCTGGCGATGCGCCTGGAACAGGCCAGCATCGTGATCATCGACGGCCGGCGCGACCACATCTACCAACCCGGCCTGTCGCTCGTGGCGGCAGGGCTGCGCCCGGCCTCCTACGTGGTGTCCCGCACCCGGGACTGGCTGCAGCCGGGCGTCAAGCTGATCGAAGAACCGGCGGTGGCGATCGATCCGGTGGCCAAGACGGTCGCGACCGCTGCGCGCAACACCGTGCCGTACGACTATCTGATCGTCGCACCGGGGCTGGTGCTGGATCACCAGGCGATCGAAGGCTTCTCGCTCGATCTGGTCGGCAGCAACGGCGTCGGCGCGCTGTATGCCGGCCCCGAATATGCAGCGCGGACCTGGGCGGCCGCGTCGCGCTTCGCCGAGACCGGCGGCACCGGACTGTTCACCCGGCCCGCAACCGAAATGAAATGCGCCGGCGCGCCGCTCAAGCACACTTTCCTGATCGACGACATCGCCAGCCGCAAGGTCGGCGCCGGCCGCTACAAGATCACCTATGCGGCACATGCGGACTCGCTGTTCAGCGTGCCGATCGTCTCCGAAAAGGTGCGGATGCTGTTCGAGGAGCGCGGTATCAATGCCGTGTACAGCCGCGTCTTGAAGGCGATCGATCCGGGGCGCCGGATCGCCACCTTCCAGACCCCCAAGGGCACCGAGGAGCTCGGCTACGATTACATCCACGTGATTCCGCCGCAGCGCGCTCCGGCCCTGATCCGGCAATCCGACCTGTCGTGGGCCGACAAATGGACCGACCAGGGTTGGGTCGAGGTCGATCAGTACACGCTGCGCCACCGCCGCTATCCGGACATCTTCGCGCTCGGCGACGTCGCCGGCGTTCCGAAGGGCAAGACCGCGGCCTCGGTCAAATGGCAGGTCCCGGTGGTCGAGGATCATCTGGTCGCGGCGATCCAGGGCAAGGAAGGCACCGAGCGCTTCAACGGCTACACCTCCTGCCCGCTGATGACCCGGGTCGGCCGCGCGATGCTGATCGAGTTCGACTACCGCAACAATCTGGCGCCGTCGTTCCCCGGCCTGATCGCGCCGCTCGAAGAGCTGTGGATCAGTTGGCTGATGAAGGAGGTCGCGCTGCGTCCCACCTACTACGCGATGTTGCGCGGCAAGGCCTGAGGAGAACCGCCATGAAGCAACTGACGTTCGAGACTCTGATCGCGGTGTTCGAAGAGCTGTACGGACCGGCGCTGTTCTGGACCCTGGTCGGGGTCGCCGCGGTGATCACGGCCGGCTATCTCTACGTGCTGATCCGCGACCACAAGATGTCGATGCGGCGCTTCCTGTGGGCGCAACTGTCGATGCCGTTCGGCGCGATCGCGGCGGTACTGTTCGTGCAGGCGGTCACCCATTCCGACTTCCGCGATCTCGGCGGGCCGGTCGACTGGATCGTCATGCTGGCGGTCGCGGTGCTGGGCGCCGGAGGCTCGGCGATCCTGGTGTACACGCTGCAGTCGCTGCTGCGGACCAGCCCGTTCGTGATCCGGCGCAGATCCAGCCTGTAGCCGCCCGGTCGCGGGCGTCGGGCGGGACGCGACAGCATCTCCGGTTCTGCGACAAACCAGAACCGGAGCTCCGGTCGTTTATTTTCACACGCCCCTCTCGCGAACCGGTTTCCACCTTGATCGAAGATGCTGTAGCCGGAAACTGTCCATGGATGCCTTTCAAGACCACTACCCCGAGAACGTCTCGCACTGCTTCGGCTGCGGACGGCTCAACGGCTACGGCCACCAGATCAAGACCCGCTGGGACGGCGACGAGAGCGTGACGCGGTTCATGCCCGAGCCGTATCACACCGCCGTACCCGGCTTCGTCTATGGCGGGCTGATCGCTTCGCTGGTCGATTGTCACAGCACCGGGACCGCAGCCGCCGCGATGTACCGGCACGAGGGCCGCGACATGGACAGCCTGCCGGAATTCCGTTTCGTCACCGGCTCTCTGCACGTCGATTATCTCAAGCCGACGCCGCTGGTCGAACTCGAGCTGCGCGGCCGCGTCGTCGAGATCAAGGGACGCAAGGTGGTGGTGGAGACCTCGGTGATCGCCGCCGGTCAGGAAACCGCGCGCGGCCGCGTGGTCGCGGTGCAGATGCCGCAGAGCTTCCGGTCATAGTCCACCCAACGCAAAAGCTCCGGCCCTGAATTGATCAGAGCCGGAGCTTCAAGCTTGGGTCGGCGATGCCGGGCCGGCGCCGGCTACAGCAGCCGGCCGGCCATGATGTAAAGCGGCGCCAGCACGATGAACGCCGCAACGAGGAGGCAGGCGAACGCCCTGCCCCACGGTCCCGGTTCGGCCGCCTGCATGTCGGCATAGCTGTCGACAGGCTTTCGGCCGGTGATCATCGCCTGGATCAGCGGTTCACGACTGAACAGCGCGTAGATCACGTTGGCGGCGACGTGCACCACCACGAAGATCTCGATCGCGGTGAAGATCCGCCGGTGCCAGAGCGTGGCGCTCTCGACGGCGGCATCGGAGACCGTCTTGGCGAGCGGCCCGTCGATGATCAGACGATCTTCGTCACCGGAAAACAGGCCACTGGTGGCCATCGCCAGCACCAGCGCCAGCAGCGCCACCACCATCCAGCCGCCGAGCGGGTTGTGACCGAGAAACTTCTTCTTGTCGGCGATGTAGGCCAGCACCTTGCCGGGCATCGCCACGAAGCTGCCGAACCGCGCCGTCGACCCGCCGACGAAGCCCCACAGGATCCGGAACACGATCAGCACCAGTGCGGCGTAGCCGTTGAGCTTGTGCCAGGCGGGGAAGCCCCCGCCATATCTGTTGCTGATCCAGCCGTCGACGACGACGAGGACGAGCGCCCACTTGAAGACGCGCGTGGGCCCGTCCCAGGCGACGACGCTCGCTTCCTTCATCCGTCAGCTCTTCTTGGCGCGGAAATCGTCGTGGCACGACTTGCAGGTGCCGAACACGCTGCCCATGCTCGCCTTGAGCGAGGCTTCGTCCTTGACGCTGCCCTGAGCCGCCGTGGCAGCCGCCGCCAGCTTGGCGAACAGATCGTCGAACTTCGCCTTGTCGTCCCAGATCTTCGGAAGCGCAGCGGTGTCTCCGCCTGTCTTGGAATCCGCAGGGAAAAGCGCAGGCAGTTTCTTCGCATCATCCGCGATCGACGCCAGCGATTTCTGCACCACCGCCTGGTCGAACTTGGCCTCGCCCTTCATCATCGCGGCGATCGGCTTGGTCGAGTCGCCCATCTGCTTCAGCATCGCCTTGCGCTGCGCGATCACATCGGTCTGCGCAACCGCGACGCCGCTGACCAGGACAGCCAGACCAGCAATAGTAACGATTCTCAATTTCATCTCTTCAGATCCTTTCCCGATCATTCGGATCGTCGCGGATCGCCGCGACGACGACAGCATCACCCATGCGGGTGCGTCATTTCCATGGCCGCGAACGTCCAGGATCAAAGACTCGCACACACAACCTGACACTGCAGTGACAACGTCACAGACGAGGACGAGCCATCGCGTGATTCGCCACCCCGGCTCGTTTCCATATCGCTGCGCCGACACAGCCGCAAACCGCCGACGTCAGCCGAGCGCTACGACCGCCACAGGATCGCCCCCGAGTCCGGACGCGCGCTGGCGTCAGCCGAGACACATTGTCCCGCCTGCCTTCGTCGAGCCCGCGCCGGCCACAATCCGACGCCGCTCAAATGATACACGGTACGGTGACGGACGGCCGGACGCCGGCTCGCAGAGTGGTCACCCGTCACGGGGTCGCGCTTCTCCGTCTTGCTGCTCAGTCCGACTTTCCAGCGATTCTAAAATCCACGGAGAAGCCTGTCGGGCGAGACGGTTACGCCGAACACCGGCGTCTGCTGCACGCGTTGCGCGAGGGTATGAAATTGCTGCCCCCTCGCGTTGTTGGTAGGCGGGACCGGCATCCATCCTCCCTGGCACGTCAGGCAAAACCGGCTCCGACATGATCAATGCTATCGAGTTAGTCCCCTCACTGACCGTCGGGGGCGAGGAAGACCTCATTGATATCCGCTTCGACGCGGTCGCGGCGTATCACGGCCATTCGGCCCTCGCGATGCTCGCGGTGACGTTTCAGGCGCTGCGCCTGATGCTGCCGGCGCTGTCGCCCGAGCGACCGCCGCTTCGCACCGATCTCATCGTCGTCAGCGGTCATCCCGGCCCCGGCGTGCGCGACGCCTTCGAATTCGTCACTCGCGCAGTGACGCGCGGGGTCTACACCGTCGACCGCGCGCTGCCGCATGCGCGGCTGTGTCCGGGCGTCGACATGTCCTATAGCTGGCGGCTCTCGGCGGGCGACCGCAGCGTCGGCGCCGCACTGCGCGCCGGCGTGGTGCCGGACCGGTTCTTCGAACTGATCGCCCGCGGCGCCGACCGCAGCGACGCAGAGAACGTCGAGCTGTCGGCACTGAAGCGACGCGTTGCCGACGACGTGCTGGCCGCGGCGCCGGACACGCTGTTCGACCGGCTGTGATCCGGATCGCGCCATGAAGACCATCGTCCGCCTGTTCTGCGGCCACAAGACCTCGTCGGCAGCCTGGGCCGAACGGCTCGCCGGTCTCGACTGCAGCGTTCGCGATGTCGACCTCTACACGCTCGACCCGGCCCTGCTCGCCGGCACCGATGCGCTGCTGATCGGCATGCACATGGACCAGCGCTTCCTGCAGGCGCACACCGCGCTGCTCGACGGCTACGTCGCCGCCGGCGGCCGGGTGGTGATCAGCGGCCACATCGCCCACCCGTTCCTCACCGGCCTTGGCCCGGTTCAGCCGCTCGGCGGCGGCGGCATCGCCGACCTCACCGTGTCGCGCGCCGCCCCGCATCCGATCTGGGACGGCGTCGCGCTCGACGACCTCACCTTCCGCCGCGGCGTCGCCGGCTTCTACGGTCACGCCTGGCACATCCCGCCGGACGACGCGACCGTGATCCATACGCTGGGGCCGGATGCAAGACCGCTCGATTTCATCTATCGCTCCGGCCGCGGCGAAGTGCTGATGCACGGCGGCAACGACCTGTGGAGCTTCGGCGGCGACGACTCGACGCGGCGCCTGCTGCCGCAACTGATCGCCTGGCTGGTGGAGGCACGCCCATGACCGTAGCTGTTCTCGACGGCGGCACCTACTATCATCACGAGACGATCTTCGGCGAACGCTTCCGCGACCGTTTCGATCGGGTGATCTACACCCCAATGCTGACCGCGGACGATCTCGCCGAACCGACGCTGCTGATCGTGCCCGATCGCAGCAATCCCGAGCTGATGCGCCGGCATCGGCCGTTGCTGAACGAGTTTCTCGCCCGCGGCCGGACCCTGGTGGTGCTCGGCGAAAGCGACGCCGAGACCTGGGCCCCCGGCGTGCGCGCCGCACCGCGCCCGACAAATTTCTGGTGGTGGCTCGATCCCACGCAGAAGCCGCCGCACCAGTTCGTCGCGCCCGATCACGAGATGTTCGGCCACGTCGCCCCGGACTCGACGATCTGGCACATCCACGGCGTGCTGTTTCCGCCCGAAGGCGCCGAGCCGCTGGTCACCGTGCCGGAGGATCGCGACGGCCGCGATCCAGGCGGCGCCCTCTTGTACGACGACCGCGTCTCGACGCCGGGCCGTCTGATCGTCTCGACGCTCGATCCGTTCTATCACCACGGCAGCCGGTTCATGCCGGCGACGACGCGCTTCCTCGACGGCTTCCTGCGCTGGACGCAAGCCGCCGCGCGATCATGAAGGCACAGCGCCCGGTGCGTCGGTCACCAGCCGATGCACCGGCACGGTCGCTTCGATCCGTTCGCCGTCCGCCTCGATCGTGACACGGCGCACCGGCACGCCGTAGAGGCGCGCCAGATTGGCTTCGTCGAGCGTGGCGTCGGCGGGGCCGAACACCGGATCGCCCGCCATCATCAGCACCTTGTCGGCCACCGCCAGCGCGTGATCGGGATGATGGGTGGTGAACACCACGGTCATGCCGTCGTCGCGCACCAGCCGGCGGATCAGCCGCAGCACCACGCCCTGATTGGCGAGATCGAGCGCCGAAGCCGGCTCGTCGAGCAGCAGCACCCGGCAGTCGCATGCGAGCGCGCGGGCGAACAGCACGAGCTGGCGCTGGCCGCCGCTCAGCCGGTCGTAGCGCCGCTCGGCGAGCTCGGCGATGCCGACGTCGTCGAGGCAGGCTTCGGCGCGGGCGAGATCGCGGCGGCCCGGCGCACCGAACCGGCCGAGATAGCGGCTGCGGCCGAGCAGCACCATATCGATCACCCGGTAGCCGACGTCGCCGCGCAGCGCCTGCGGCACCACGCCGACGACGCCGTCGACGCTGATCCGGCCCTGCTTCAACGCCAGCGTATTCGCGAGCGCGCGCAGCAACGTCGTCTTGCCGCAGCCATTGGGTCCGAGGATCGCGGTCGCCTCGCCCTCCGCCACCGCGAACGACAGATCGCGAAACAGCCACTGCTCCGGCCGGAACCAATGACCCGCCTGCTCGACTCTGATCATGCAGCCTGCCCTCTCGCATGCCGGCGCAGCAACCAGGCAAACACCGGCGTGCCGACGATCGCGGTGACGATGCCGACCGGAATCTCCGCCGCCGACAGATCGCGCGCCAGCGTGTCGGCCGACATCAGAAACGCCGCGCCGGCGACCGCCGACACCGGCAACAGCCGCCGATGATCGGCGCCGACCACCATCCGCACCAGATTGGGAATCACCAGGCCGACCCAGCCGATCGTGCCGGACACCGCGACCTGCGCGGAGATCGCTAGGCAGGTCGCGGCGAGCAGGATGACGCGGTCGCGGCCGGGCTCGACGCCGAGCGCACGCGCTTCTTCGTCGCCGAGCGACAGAACGTTGACGCGCCAGCGCATCGCCAGCATCACGCCGCCACCGGCGATGGTACACGCCGCCAGCAGCGCCAGGTTCGGCCAGCTCGCCGCCGCGAAACTGCCGAGCAGCCAGAACACGATGCCGGGCAGCTTCACTTCCGGATCGGCGATGAAGGTGACGAAGCCGACCAGCGCGCCGCAGAACGCGCCGACCACGACGCCGGCGAGCACCAGCGTCAGCACCGGCGAGACGCCGTCGCCGCGATGCACCAGCAGCACCGCGGCGAGCGCCAGCGCGGCACCGCAGAACGCGCCGAGATGCACCGGCAGTCCGAAGCCGAACAGCAGAATCGCCACGACGCCGCCGAGCGACGCCCCGGATGCGGCGCCGATGGTCTGCGGCCCGACCAGCGGATTGCGAAACATGCCCTGCAGCACCGCGCCGGACAGCGCCAGCCCCGCTCCGGCGATGCCGGCCATCAGCACCCGCGGCAGCCGCACCGTGGTCACCACGATCCGTTCGGTCGGCGTCCAGTTCGCGGCGGCCCAGCCGGGCGGCAGCCAGCCGGACGGGTCGAGCCCGACGAGGCTCAGACAATCGGGCAGCAGCATGCC